>NZ_DBMDHH010000002.1:30643-146434 GCF_057433415.1 Anaerotruncus sp.
AGATCGACCGCATCACCGAGATCAACACGCTGACCGGGGAGGTCAAGAACGTCGTCAGCCATGTGGCGATCTACCCGGCCTCCCACTACATCGTGCCGCCCGAGAAGATGGCGGCCGCGATCGATGAGATCCGCCGCGAGAGCGAGGAGCGGGTGGCTTATTTCAAGGAGCGCGGCAAGCTGATCGAGGCGCAGCGGATCGCCGAGCGCACCAACTACGACATCGAGATGATGCAGGAGATCGGCTTCTGCAAGGGGATCGAGAACTATTCCCGCGTCATTTCGGGCCGCGCGCCGGGCAGCACGCCCTACACGCTGCTCGACTACTTCCCGAAAGATTTCCTGCTCTTCGTGGACGAGAGCCACGTCACGCTGCCGCAGGTGCGCGGCATGTACGGCGGCGACCGCTCCCGCAAGCAGAGCCTGATCGAATACGGCTTCCGGCTGCCGTCCGCGCTCGACAACCGGCCGCTCAACTTTGACGAGTTCTACCAGAAGCTCAACCAGGTCGTCTTCGTATCGGCGACGCCGGGCGAGTTTGAGCGCCAGAAGAGCGCCGAGATCGTCGAGCAGGTCATCCGTCCGACGGGGCTCTGCGACCCCGAGATCGAGGTGCGCCCGGTCGAGGGGCAGATCGACGACCTGCTCTCGGAGATCAACCAGCGCGCCCAGAAGGGGGAGCGGGTGCTCGTCACCACCCTCACCAAGAAGATGGCGGAGGATTTGACCGCCTACATGGAGAACATGGGGGTGCGCATCCGTTACATGCACCACGACATCGACACGATCGAGCGGATGGAGATCATCCGCGACCTGCGCCTGGGCGAGTTCGACGTGCTGGTCGGCATCAACCTGCTGCGCGAGGGCCTCGATATCCCGGAGGTGTCGCTCGTGGCGATCCTCGACGCGGACAAGGAGGGCTTTTTGCGCAGCGAGACCTCCCTTGTGCAGACGGTCGGACGCGCGGCGCGAAATTCCGAGGGCAGGGTCATCATGTACGCGGACAGCGTCACCGAGTCGATGGAGAACGCCATCCGCGAGACCTACCGCCGCCGGGAAATCCAGATGGCCTACAACAGGGAACACCACATCACCCCGCAGACGATCAAAAAGGACGTGCGCGACATCCTCGAAATCTCGACGAGGGACGAGGTCGAGGGCAAAAAGGGCAAGCGCGGAAAGAAGCTCAGCCACAAGGAACGGGAGGCGCTCATCTCCAAGCTGACGCTCGAGATGAAGAATGCGGCGAAGATCCTCGAGTTCGAGCACGCGGCCTACCTGCGCGACAAGATTGCAAAGCTCAGGGCGGAGGACGAGCGCGCCCGCCCCAGCAGGCTGCCAAAATAAAGGAAACGGAAGATAGACTATGGCTTTGGATAAAATCGTTATCAAGGGTGCCCGGGAGCACAACCTCAAGAATATTGACATTGAGATTCCGCGTGACAAGCTGATCGTCTTTACGGGACTTTCCGGCTCGGGCAAGAGCTCGCTCGCGTTCGACACCATCTACGCGGACGGCCAGCGGCGGTATGTCGAGAGCCTGTCGAGCTACGCGCGCATGTTCCTGGGGCAGATGGAGAAGCCGGACGTCGACAGCATCGAGGGGCTCAGCCCCGCGATCTCGATCGACCAGAAGACCACCTCCAAGAACCCCCGTTCGACGGTCGGCACCGTTACCGAGATTTACGACTACCTGCGCCTGCTCTACGCGCGCATCGGCGTTCCGCACTGTCCCGTCTGCGGCCGGCCGATCGAGCAGCAGACGGTCGACCAGATGGTCGACCGGGTGCTTTCGCTGCCCGAGGGGACGAAGGTGCAGGTGCTCGCGCCCACCGTGCGCGGGCGCAAGGGGGAGCATATCAAGGAGTTCGACGCCGCGCGGCGTTCGGGCTATGTACGTGTGCGGGTGGACGGCAACCTCTACGACCTCTCGGAGGAGATCAAGCTCGAAAAGAACAAGAAGCACACGATCGAGGTGGTCGTCGACCGGCTCGTGATCAAGGAGGGAGTCCGCTCCCGCCTGGCCGATTCGCTCGAAACGGCGATCGGGCTGACGGGCGGCATCGCGATCGTCGACGCGGAAGGGGAGGAGATGACCTTCTCCTCCAATTACGCCTGTCCCGACCACGATATCAGCATTGAGGAGCTCACCCCGCGCATGTTCTCCTTCAACGCCCCCTACGGCGCATGCGAGAAGTGCACCGGCCTGGGCACCTTCCTCAAGGTCGACCCCGAGCTCGTCATCCCCAACAAGCGCCTGACCATCCGGGAGGGCGCGATCCGCGCCTCCGGCTGGTACTACGCCGAGGGCGGCATCGCGCAGATGTACTACGAGGGGCTCGCCGCCCACTACGGCTTTTCCCTCGACGTGCCGGTGAAGGACCTGCCCAAACAGGCGGTGGAGGTCCTGCTCTACGGGACCAAGGGGGAAAAGATCCTCATGCACCGCGAGGGCGGGTCGATGAAGGGCTCCTACTACACTGATTTCGAGGGGATCGTCAACAACCTCGAGCGCCGCTTCCGCGAGACGAATTCCGCGTGGATGCGCGAGGAGATCACCACCTGGATGAACAGCGTCGAGTGCCCCGTCTGCCACGGCAACCGCCTGAACGATACCGTGCTCGCGGTGACGGTCGGCGGGCTCAACATCAGCGAGTTCTGCCGGCTGTCGGTCGTGGGCGCGCTTGACTTTCTCGACCATCTCGAGCTCACCCCGCGCGAGCAGATGATCTCCGAGCTCGTGGTCAAGGAGATCCGCGAGCGGCTGGGATTCCTGCGCAGCGTCGGCCTGGAATACCTGACGCTGGCGCGCTCGGCCGGGACCCTCTCGGGCGGCGAAAGCCAGCGCATCCGGCTCGCGACCCAGATCGGCTCGTCGCTCATGGGGGTGCTCTACATTCTCGACGAGCCGTCGATCGGCCTGCACCAGCGGGACAACGACAAGCTGATCGCCACCCTCAAGCGGCTGCGCGACCTCGGCAACACGCTGATCGTCGTCGAGCATGACGAGGACACGATGTACGCCGCCGACTACATCGTCGACATCGGCCCCGGCGCGGGGATCCACGGCGGCGAGGTGGTCTGCGCGGGCACGGTGGACGAGATCAAGGCCTGCCCCCGATCGATCACCGGGCAGTACCTTTCCGGGGCCAAGCGGATCGGGGTGCCCGCGGAGCGCCGCAGGGGCAACGGGAAGAGCCTCAAAATCGTCGGCGCGGCGGAAAATAACCTCAAGGAGATCGACGTGGAGATCCCGCTCGGAATCTTCACGGTGGTGACGGGCGTCTCCGGTTCGGGCAAGAGCTCGCTGATCAACGAGGTGCTCTTCAAGCGCCTGACGCGGGAGCTCACCAATCCGCGCGTCAAGCCGGGCAGGCACGAGGACATCCTCGGTATGGAGAACGTCGACAAGGTGATCGACATCAACCAGTCGCCGATCGGACGCACCCCGCGCTCCAACCCGGCGACCTATACCGGCGTGTTCACCGACATCCGCGAAATCTTCGCGCAGACGGCCGACGCCAAGATGCGCGGCTACAAGTCCAGCCGCTTCTCCTTCAACGTCAAGGGCGGCCGCTGCGAGGCGTGCGAGGGCGACGGCATCGTGCGCATCGAGATGCACTTCCTGGCGGACATCTACGTGCCATGCGAGGTGTGCAAGGGCCGCCGCTACAACCGCGAGACACTCGAGGTGAAATACAAGGGAAAATCGATCTACGACGTGCTCGAGATGACCGTCGAGGAGGCGCTCGCGTTCTTCAAAAACGTGCCCAAGATCGCGCGCAAGCTCCAGACCCTCTACGACGTGGGGCTCGGCTACGTCAAGGTCGGCCAGCCCGCCACGACCCTTTCGGGCGGCGAGGCGCAGCGGGTCAAGCTCGCGACCGAGCTTTCCAAGCGGCCGACCGGGCGCACCGTCTACATCCTTGACGAGCCGACGACCGGCCTGCACACCGCCGACGTGCACAAGCTGATCGACGTTTTGCAGACGCTGGTGGACGCGGGGAATACCGTCATCACAATTGAGCATAATTTAGAGGTGATCAAAACCGCCGACTACATCATCGACCTCGGCCCCGAGGGGGGCGACGCGGGCGGAACCATCGTCGCGGCCGGCACGCCGGAGGAGATCTGCAAGGTTCCGGAGTCCTATACGGGGCAATACCTAAAAAAAATGTTATAAATTTATCAAATTTGTGCGGTTTGGGGCTTTACAAATAGTACACCAATATGGTATATTTGTGGCAGAAACAGCGGGAACCGCTGAAAACCGGTATAAAGGAGTTTTGTGACATGAAAAAGTATGTATGTAGCATCTGCGGGTTCGTCTATGATGAGGAGAAGGGTTATCCCGAGGAGGGCATCGCGCCCGGGACCAAGTGGGAGGACGTGCCCGCCGATTTTGTCTGCCCGCTCTGCGGCGTCGGCAAAGAGCAGTTTGAAGCGGAATAAGGAACGACGCGTGACCATTTGACCTGTCAAATGGTCACCTCGTTTGTATACAGGAGGAAACCAAAATGGCAGCAGTGAAAATTACCGACCGCATCTACTCCGTCGGAATCCTGAACCCCAACATGCGGGTGTTCGACATCGTCATGACGACCGACTACGGCACGTCCTACAACTCCTATCTGGTTATGGGCGAGAAAAAGAACGTCCTGGTCGAGGCGTGCCACAAGACCTATTTCAAGCAGTATCTGGCCAACATCCGCGAGGTGATCGACCCCGAAAAGATCGACTACGTGGTGCTCAACCACAACGAGCCCGACCACTCGGGCAGCCTCGCGCAGCTGCTCGAATACATCCCCAACGCGACGATTATCGCGTCCAGGGCGGGAAGCATCTACCTGAAGAACATCACCAACCGCGGCGACCTTTCGGTGCAGGCCGCCAAGGACGGCGACGTGATCGACATCGGCGGGGCGACGCTGCGCTTCATCAACGCGCCCTTCCTCCACTGGCCCGATTCGATGTTCACCTGGGTGGAGGAGGAGAAGGCGCTCTTCTCCTGCGACTTCCTCGGCGCGCACTACTGCGAGCCCTACACCTTCGATTACAATATGGCCTATCCCTCCAAGTACGAGGCGGCCTTCAAAAACTACTACGACGCGATTTTCGGACCCTTCAAGCCCTATGTGCTCGCGGGGCTTGAAAAGATCAAGGACCTGCCGGTGGAGCTCTGCTGCAACAGCCACGGACCGGTCCTCACAAAGGGCTGCCGCCTCGAGTACGCGAAGGAACGGTACGCCGAGTGGAGCCAGCCGCAGAAGAACGAGCGCCTGACGGTGCCCGTCTTCTACACCTCCGCCTACGGCAACACCCGCAAGATCGCCTCCGCGATCCGCGAAGGCATCCTGGAGGCGAAGCCGGACGCGGCGGTCGACTGCTTCGACATCATCGAACACGACATGGGCAGGCTGGCCGCGCTGCTCAATTCGTCCGACGCGTTCGCGCTCGGCAGCCCGACGATCAACGGCGACGCGGTGCCGCCCGCCTGGATGCTGCTGGCCCACGTCGACGCGGTCAACAACAAGAAAAAGCCGGTGTTCGTCTTCGGCTCCTACGGCTGGAGCGGCGAGGCGGTGCCCAACCTGTCCGCCCGCCTCGCGGGGCTCAGGATGAGCCTCTTCGGCGAGGGATACAAGGTCTGCTTCGTGCCTTCGGAGGAGGACCTCGCCAGGGCGAGGGAACTCGGCAAGGCGTTCGGCGAGTCGCTGTAACGTGTACGGTCAGGAGAAAGGAGGGATTCCGCGGAATCCCTCCTTTCCTGTTTCCTTCCCTTGAAAAAAACCGTCGAAAATGATATGATAATACGGTATGCAAATTGATTTCGGGGAGGACGCGTTTTGGCAACGGAACAGGCGGCGGCATCGTCCGCACAGATCGCGCGGCAGCGGGAGTTCGCCCGGCAGGTGCGGGAGCTTCTGGCGCGGCGCTACGACCATCCCCCGGCGGCGTTCGTCCATTCGTTCGGCTGCCAGCAGAACCAGTCGGACGGCGAAAAGCTCTCGGGGATGCTCGCGGAGATGGGCTACGGCTTCACCGATTCCCCAAGCTGCGCGGATCTGGTCATTTACAACACCTGCGCGGTCCGGGAAAACGCCGAGGACCGGGTGTTCGGCAACGTGGGCGCCCTCAAAAAGGTCAAGCGCGCCCGCCCGGGCATGCTGATCGGGCTCTGCGGCTGCATGATGCAGCAGCAGGCGGTCGCGGACCGGATTCGTGCGAGCTACCCCTACGTCGACCTCGTGTTCGGCACCCACGCGCTGCACACGCTGCCCGAGCTGCTCTTCCGGCGGCTTTCGGGGGAGCGGCGGCAGTTTTCGGTGGCGCCGGGGGACGGGGAGATCATCGAGGGGCTGCCGCTGCGCAGGGACGGCGCCATCAAGGCGAACCTGCCGATCATGTACGGGTGCGACAATTTCTGCACCTATTGCATCGTGCCCTATGTGCGCGGCCGGGAGCGCAGCAGAAACCCGGAGGACGTGCTGCGGGAGGCCCGGGAGATTTCCGCCTCCGGCTACCGGGAGATCACTCTGCTCGGCCAGAACGTCAACTCTTACGGCAAGGGGCTTTCCGAGCCGGTCGACTTTTCCGACCTGCTCGGCCGTGTCGACGCCGTGGAGGGGGATTTCTGGCTGCGGTTCATGACGAGCCACCCGAAGGACTGTACGAAAAAGCTGATCGATACGATCGCGTCGAGCGAAAAGGTCTGCCGCCACATCCACCTGCCGGTGCAGAGCGGCAGCGACCGGGTGCTCGCGGCGATGAACCGCCGCTATACGGCGGAGCGCTACCTCGAACTCATCGACTACGCGCGCGAGGCGATCCCCGGCGTCACCTTTTCGAGCGACATCATCGTCGGCTTTCCCGGCGAGACGCGGGAGGACTTTGAGGAGACCCTCGCGCTGGTGAGGCGGGTGCGCTACAACACCCTCTACACCTTCCTCTTTTCTCCCCGCACGGGGACGAAGGCCGCCTTGATGGACGACCCGGTCCCCGCGGAGGAAAAATCCCGGTGGTTCCGCGAGCTGCTCGACGCGGAGAGCGAAATCCGCGGGGAAATCCAGGCGGGGATGGTCGGCCGCACGGTGCGGGTGCTCGCCGAGGGGGAGGGCCGCTCCGGCGGGGGCTGGCTCTCCGGGCGCACGGAAAGCAACGACATCGTCGAATTCACCGGCCCGCGCGAGGCGATCGGCCGGTTTGTGAACGTCAAGATCGAGCGCGCGCTGAACTGGGCGCTCTTCGGAAGCCTGGCGTGACAGGAGGCGGGGAGGAACCATGAGAAGGAAAGACAGGGAAGTGACCGATCCGGAGCGGATCGACGCGATCATCCGCGCCTGCCACTGCTGCAGGCTGGGTTTTTATGACAACGGAGAGGTTTACATCGTCCCGCTCGATTTTGGTTATGATGAAAAAGAGGGAAAACGGACCTTCTATTTTCACGGGGCCAAAGAGGGCCGGAAGATGGACTGCATCCTGAGGTCCCCCCGGGCCGGGTTCGAACTGGATACCGGCTACGAGCTCATCGAGGCGGAGGTCGCGTGCAGGAACTCCGCCCGCTACCGGAGCGTCGTCGGGACGGGGCGCGTCTCGGTCATCGAGGCCCCGGAGGAAAAGCGGGCCGCCTTGCAGGCGGTCATGCTCCACAGCACGGGAAAGGGCGGTTGGGATTTCCCCGACGCGATGCTCAACGCGGTCTGTGTTTTTCAGCTGGAGGTGGAGACCCTCTCCTGCAAAGAACACGCATAAATAAAATTTCAAATAGAAAGCAGAGGAAAAAACAATGGATGTTATTGCAACGGCACGCCAGCTCGGAAAGGCGATTCAGCAGGACGAGCGGTATCTCCGCCTCATGGTGGCGCAGCAGATGAACGATTCGGACGAGGAGCTCCAGTCGCTCATCGGCAAATTCAACCTCAAGCGGATCGATCTCAATGGGGAGATCAACAAGAGCGAGAAGGACCAGGAGAAGATCACGGCGATCAACGGCGAGGTCAAGGAGCTCTACGCGCAGATCATGGCGAACAAGAACATGAGCGCCTACAACGACGCCAAAAACGAGGTCGACGGGCTGGTCGATTTCGTCATGCAGATCCTGCGCGGGAGCCTCGACGGCGAGGACCCCGACCAGATCGAACAGAAGAGCGGCGGATGCTCGGGCAGCTGCTCCTCCTGCTCCGGCTGCCACTGAACCACTGACAAAATAACCACCGGAGGTCGGCGTGGATGAACGTTGATATGCAGAAGCTCTCCCCGATGATGCAGCAGTATTTCGCCGTAAAGGAACAGCACAAGGACCACATCCTCTTCTTCCGGCTCGGCGACTTCTACGAGATGTTTTACGACGACGCGATCCTCGCGTCAAAGGAGCTCGAGCTCACCCTGACGGGGCGGGACTGCGGGCAGGAGGAGCGCGCCCCGATGTGCGGCGTGCCCTACCACGCGTGTGACGCGTACATCTCGCGGCTCATCAGGAAGGGCTACAAGGTGGCCATCTGCGAGCAGATGGAAAACCCCGCCGACGCCAAGGGCGTCGTCAAGCGCAGCGTCATCCGCGTCGTCACGCCGGGGACCCTCATCGAGAGCAACATGCTCTCGGAGGACACGAATAATTTCATCGCCTGCATCCTCTGCGACGCGGGCGGCTGGGGGCTGGCCTGCGCCGATATTTCGACCGGCCAGCTCTTTGTCTCCCAGTTTGAGGCGGGGGCGCAGGGCGAGCTGATTAACGAGCTCGGGCGGTACAGCCCGAGCGAAATCATCTTTAACGACGGGCTGCTCGACAAGAAGGAGGTCACCTCCTTTATCAAGGAGAAGCTCCACTGCGTCGCCGACCTGTGCGACTCCGAGCGGTTCGAGCCGCGGGAGGCCGAAGCGCTCATTGAACGGCACTTTTCCAGGGAACCGAAGGAACTGGGGCTCGAGGGGAAGGAGAGCGCGGTCCGCGCGCTCGGCGCGCTGCTCTCCTACCTCTACGAGACGCAGCAGAAGGGGCTCGAACGGATCACCGACGTCGGCTATGTGAACCCCGAGCAGTACATGGTGCTGGACCTGACCGCGCGGCGCAACCTCGAGCTGACCCAGACGATGCGCACGGGCGAAAAGCGCGGAACGCTGCTCTGGGTGCTGGACAAGACCAAAACCGCGATGGGCAAGCGGCTGCTGCGCAGCTACCTCGACAAGCCCCTCGTGAACCCCGCCGCCATCAATAAGCGCCTCAACGCGGTGGAGGAGCTCGTGGACGACACGATTTTGCGCCGCGACATCGCGGACGCCCTTTCGGGCATCTTCGACCTCGAGCGGCTGATGACCCGCGTCATCTACGGCAACGCCACGCCGCGCGAGTTCAAATCCCTCGAGTTCACCTGCCGGGCGCTGCCCGGCCTGCGGGAACGGCTTGCCGGCTGCGCGAGCGCCTATCTGAAGGAGGTTCACGACCGGATCGATCCGCTCGAGGACGTCTGCGGGCTCCTCTCCCGCGCGGTCGTCGACGAGCCGCCCATTGCGCTCAAGGACGGCGGCGTCATCAAGGAGGGCTTCGACGAAGAGCTGGACGGCCTGCGCTCCCTCGTGCACAACACCAAGCAGGTGCTTGTGGAGATCGAGTCGCGGGAGAAGGAGCGCACCGGCATCCGGAACCTCAAAATCGGCTACAACCGGGTGTTCGGCTACTACATAGAGGTTACGAGATCCAACCTGTCGATGGTGCCCGACGACTATATCCGCAAGCAGACGCTTGCGAACGGCGAGCGTTACATCACCCAGGAGCTCAAGGAGCTTGAGGAAAAAATCCTCACCGCCGGGGAGCGGATCACCTATCTGGAGGCGAAGCTCTTCGACGAGGTGCGCGAGGCCGTATCGGCGGAGCTGCACCGGGTGCAGGCCACCGCCTCCGCGGTGGCGCGGCTCGACGTCTACTGCGCGCTGGCCGCGGTCGCGCAGGCGAACGGCTACTGCCGCCCCGATGTGAACTTCTCCGATGAAATCTGTATCCGCGAGGGGCGGCACCCGGTCGTCGAGCAGCTGATGAACGGCGCGCCCTTCGTCGCCAACGACACGGCGCTCAACAACACCGACAAGCAGATCGCGATCATCACCGGCCCCAATATGGCCGGTAAATCGACCTACATGCGTCAGACGGCGCTTATTGTGCTGATGGCGCAGATGGGTTCCTTCGTACCCGCCGCGTCGGCGTCGATCGGCGTGGTTGACGGCATCTTTACGCGGGTGGGCGCGTCGGACGACCTTTCGTCCGGGCAGTCGACCTTCATGGTCGAAATGACCGAGGTCGCGCAGATCATGAAGGAGGCCACCCCCAAGAGCCTGCTCATTTTGGATGAGATCGGCCGTGGAACTTCGACATTTGACGGCATGAGCATCGCGCGCGCCGTGATAGAATATATTGCGGACAAGCGCCATGTGGGGGCCAAGACCCTCTTCGCCACCCACTACCACGAGCTGACCGAGCTCGAATCGGAGCTGCCCGGCGTCAAGAACTACAACATCGCCTGCAAAAAACGGGGGGACGAGCTCACCTTCCTGCGCCGGATCGTGCCGGGCGGCGCGGACGACAGCTACGGCATCGAGGTCAGCAAGCTCGCCGGCGTGCCCGACTGGATCATCCGGCGCGCCCGGCAGGTGCTCGGCCAGCTCGAGGAGGGCAAGGAGGTCTCGCCCGCGAAGAAGAAGCACGCCGCGGCCGCGGAAGGGCCGCAGATCTCCTTTGAGGCGGTGATTCCCTCGGAGGTCGAGGCGGCGCTTCGGCAGGTGGACGTCAACACGCTCACGCCGATCGAGGCGCTCAACAAGCTCTATGAACTGAAATCTCTGCTCAAGGATTAGGACGAAAGGGGGGACGCGGAGTGGCAAAGATCAACGTGCTGGACAAACAGGTCGCCGAGCTGATCGCGGCGGGCGAGGTGGTGGAGCGCCCCGCGTCAATCGTCAAGGAGCTGGTGGAAAACGCCGTCGACGCGGGGGCGACCAAGGTCACCGTCGAGATCCAGGGGGGCGGCATCCGGTATATCCGCGTGACCGACAACGGCACGGGCATCGCGCGGGAGGACGTGGAGAACGCCTTTTTGCGCCACGCGACGAGCAAGGTGAAAAACGAGGAGGACCTCACCCGCATCATGACGATGGGGTTCCGCGGCGAGGCGCTCGCCTCGATCGCGGCGATGTGCCGGGTCGAGCTGCTCACCCGCACGGCGGAGGAGATCGCCGGGACGCGCTATACGATCTCCGGCGGCGAACCGGGGGAGCTCTCCGACGCGGGCTGCCCGACCGGCACGACGATCACCGTCCGGGACGTCTTCTTCAACACCCCCGCGCGGATGAAGTTCCTAAAAAAGGACGTCTCGGAGGGCAACAGCGTCGCCGCCGCCGTCGAAAAGGCGGCGCTCGGCAATCCCGGAGTGGCCGTCAAGTTCCTGCGCGACGGCGTCGTGCGCCTGCAGACGCCGGGGGACGGGCAGGTGCTCTCGACGGTGCGGTGCGTGCTCGGCCGGGAGTTTTCCGAAAACGCGGTCCCCGTCCGCTATGAGGCGAACGGCCTCACGCTCGACGGGGTAATCAGCAGGCCCTCCTTCGCGCGCGGCTCGCGCGGGCTTCAGAATTTCTTCATCAACACCCGCTTCGTGCGCTCGAAAACCTGCATGGCCGCGCTCGAGGAGAGCTACCGCAACACGCTGATGGTGGGGCGATACCCCTCCTGCGTGCTGAACCTCACGGTCCCGCCCCAAGCGGTCGACGTGAACGTGCACCCCGCGAAGATCGAGGTGCGCTTCGCAAACGAAAAGAGCATCTTCGACCTCGTCTATTACGGCTGCAAGACGGCGCTTGGCGCGAACAGGCTCGCGCCCGAGATCAGGGCAGAGGATGTAAAGTATAATCCCTTTAAGGCGAATCCGGATCAGGCCGCGCCGGCACAGCAGCGGCTGAGCGTCGGCGAATATAAGGAGCTGCTTGAAAAGCGGCTCAAGGCGGAGCGGGCCCCCTCCGTGCTCGAATACACCTACCGCCCCGCGCCTGCCGCGCCGGTGCGCGCGGGTGCAGACGTGCCGCCGCCCTCCGACTATGACGCGCCGCTGTCGCTGGAGAGCCCGCCGCCCGCCGTGGGAACGGCGCCGCCGGCGCTCACCTTTCACGCCGAGCCGGTGACCCTCTTTTTTGACAAGGAGCCGGCGCCGGAGACGGCGGAAGCCGCCTCTTTGGGCATCCCGGAGGAAGGACCCGCCGCGCCGCCCGACCCCTATGAGAACGCGCGGGTGATCGGAGAACTGTTCGGCACCTATGTGCTGCTCGAGCGCGGGGACGAGCTGGTGCTCGTGGACAAGCACGCCGCGCACGAACGCCTGCTCTTCAACCGGATCGTGGCGGGCGGGGTCGGGGAGGACCGGCAGATGCTGCTTACCCCCGTCTCGGTGAAGCTCTCCCCGGAGGAGCACGCGGCGGTGCTGGAAAACGCTTCGCTGCTGGCGGGCGCGGGCATTCCCGTCGAGGACTTCGGGGACGGGTTCGTGCTGGTGCGGGAGGTCGCGCCGATCCTCGCGGACACGGACATCGCGGGGATCGTCTCCGAATGCGCGGACAAGCTGCTGCGCGGGGGCGGGAAGCTGCTGCCGCGCCAGCTCGAGGACTTCTACCACACGGTCGCCTGCCGCGCGGCGATCAAGGCGCACGACAGGACCCCCGCGCCAAGCCTCGCGGAGCTCATCGAAATGCTCCGGCAGGACGGCGACGCGGACCACTGCCCGCACGGGCGGCCGGTGTCCGTCCGTATGCGGCGGCACGAGATCGAAAAGAAATTTGGCAGGCTGGGCTGATATGGAAATACAGGATGGAAAACTCCCGCTCGTCGTGGTGGCGGGCCCGACCGCGTCGGGCAAGACGGCCCTGGCCGTCGAGCTGGCGCTCCGGTTCGGCGGGGAAGTCGTCTCCGCCGATTCAATGCAGGTCTACCGCGGGATGGACATCGCGACCGCCAAACCGGACGAAGCCGAAATGAAGGGGGTTCCGCACCATTTAATCGACTTCATCGAGCCGGACGGCGCGGCCTTCTCGGTGGCGGATTACGCGCGGCTCGCGCACGCGGCGATCGACGGGATCGCCGCGCGGGGGAGGCTGCCGATCCTCGCCGGGGGGACGGGGCTCTACATCGGCGCGGTCGTCGACAACCTCGACTATGGGGAGATTCCCGCCTCGCCGGAGGTGCGGGAGGAACTGAAAACGCAGGCGCGGGAACGCGGCGGCGAAGCGATGCTCGAAGAGCTGCGCGGGGTGGACCCCGCGCTCGCGGAAAGGCTGCACCCCAATAACCTCGGACGGGTGCTGCGCGCGCTGGAGGTCTACCGGGTGACGGGGATCCCGATGAGCGAGCACCAGCGCCGTTCCCGGCTCACGCCCGCGCGCTATGAGCCCTGCATGCTCGGCATCTGCTTTCGCGACCGCGAAAAGCTCTACGAGCGGATCGACCGGCGCGTCGACCTCATGATGGAACGCGGCCTGCTCGACGAGGCGCGGGAGGTCAGCCGCCGCTGCGGCGGGACGGCCCGCCAGGCGATCGGCTACAAGGAGCTGCAGCCCTATCTGGAGGGGCGGGCGCCGCTTGAGGAGTGTGTGGCGCGGCTCAAGCAGGCCACCCGCAACTATGCCAAGCGGCAGCTCACCTGGTTTCGGCGGGACGGACGCATCCGGTGGCTCTGCGCGGACGAGTTTTCCTCCCCCGCGGAGCTGGCACAAAAGGCGGTCGAACTGGTTCACAACAGCATTCTTTTGTGATATAATATTCTGAAAGCAAAGACACGATACAGAAAGAGAAAACGGACACAACACTGATTTTGTTGCTCTGCAACAGGGGAGGTACCATGAAACAGCTGAATCTACAGGATGTTTTCCTCAACCAGGCCCGCCGCGAGAAGATCACCGTGACGATCTACCTGACCAACGGCTTCCAGTTCAAGGGGGTCGTGCGCGGCTTCGACTCCTTCACTGTCATCCTCGACTGCGAGGGGCGTCAGAACCTGGTCTACAAGCACGCGATTTCCACGATCATTCCCTCCAAGACGATCAGCATCCTGGAGTCGGTCGAGGGCGACAAAGAGAACGAATAGAAATCAGGCGGAACACCGGATATGAAAAATACGTTGACCCAAAGGCTCGTGATGGGGCTGCTCGCGCTTTTCCTGCTCAGCTACGTCGGCTATCAGGCGTGGCGGTATTTCACCTCCCAGTACAAAACCGAGACGGTGTATACCTACACGGTCGCGGAAACCGCCGGGATCACGGGCATCGCCCTGCGCGAGGAACAGCTGCTTGACGACTGGATCGGCAAGGGCGTGGCGACCTACCTGACGAGCGACGGCACCAAAGTCTCCAACGGCACCGCGATCGCCGAGGTCTACCGGAGCGAGAAGGACGCGGAAAACGTGCGGATGGTGCGGGAACTCTCCCACCAGCGGGAACAGCTCGAAAAGGCGCAGGACCCCGGCACCACCTCCTACGCGCACACCGACGTGCTCAACCGGCAGATTTTCAGCGAACTGGGCGGCATCATCCGCCAGGTGGACGGCAACAGCTTTTCCCAGATTTCCGGCGGGGCGGACAATCTGCTCCTGCTGCTCAACACCAAGCAGGTCGCGACCGGAAAGCAGAGCAGCTTTGCCGGCGAGATCGAGCGGCTCGAATCGGAGGAGCGGTACTACTCCTCCCAGATCAAGGAGGAGCCCGAGACGATCACGGCCCCGCGCCCCGGGTATTTCATCCGGACGATCGACGGCCTTGAGGGCAAGGCGGACCTTGAAAACCTCGACGAGCTGCTCCCGGACGATCTGGCCCGGCTGATGAACACGCCGGTCAAGACCAATTCCACAAGGGTGGGCAAGCTGATGCTCGGCCACAACTGGTACTTTGCCGCCGCCGTCCCGGAGGAGGATGTCTCCAAATACCGGGAGGGCGCGCTTGTCACCCTCGATTTCCACCTCAGCGGGACAAGCCCGGTGGAGGCGGTGGTGTGGAACGTCAACAAGGACCAGGAGAAGGGCGGCGCGGTCGTCGTCTTCCGCAGCGACTATATCAACGAGGCGCTCGTCAATCTGCGCACTGCGCAGGCGGACGTCAAATTCAAATCCATCTCCGGGCTGCGGGTGAGCAGCTCGGCCATCCGGTTCGAGGGCATCCAGAAGGGCGTTTACATCATCCGGGGCGAAAAGCTCGCCTTCCGCCCGGTGGACGTGCTCTACGAGGGGGCGGGGTTCGTGGTCTGCCGGGAAGCCAATCCCGAGGCCGAGCCCGACTGCCTCCAGCAATATGACGATGTGGTCATCGAGGGGGCGCAGCTTTATGACGGAAAACCGGCCTGACGAAGGGGCCGTCGCCGCGACGGTGAGGGATATTACCGAGCGTATAGCCGAGACCTGCGCGAAATGCGGCAGGGACCCGGCGGACGTGCGGCTGATGGCGGTGACCAAGACGGTCGAGGCCGCGCGGGTCAACGAGGCGATCGGCGCGGGGGTGCGGCTGCTCGGGGAAAACCGCGCGCAGGAGCTGCTCTCCAAATATGACGACTACCGGAAGGACGGGGCGGAGATCCACTTCATCGGGCATTTGCAGACCAACAAGGTGCGGCAGATCGCGGATAAGGTGACGATGATCCAGTCGCTGGACAGCCTCCCGCTCGCGCGGGAGATCGAAAAACAGTGCGCAAAGCTCGGGAAAAAGATGGACTGCCTCGTGGAAGTAAATATTGGAAGCGAACTGACAAAATCCGGCGTGTCGCCCGAAGCGCTTCCGGAATTTCTGGAAGAGGTTTCCTCGGTTGGCGGGATTTGTGTGCGGGGACTGATGTCGATCCCGCCGGTCTGCGAAAACGATCTCGAAAGAGAACGTTATTTTTCCAGTTTGTATAAACTATTTGTTGACATCGGGCAGAAAAAAATAGATAATATCAGTATGGATTTTTTGTCTATGGGGATGTCGGACGACTACCTGTTGGCAATCAAGCACGGCTCCAGCCTTGTTCGGATTGGAACCGCGCTGTTTGGGCGCAGGGCCTATGCCGGCCATCAATGAGAAACTGAGAGGGATGTTTTTATGGGACTTATGGATAAGTTCAAGAACTTCATCGGGATTCCGGAGGACGAGTACTACGAGGACGAGGACGTGGATTTCATCTCCAACGACAATCCCCGCCCCGATCCCGTCCGCGAGGAGCCCGCGGTGCACGGAGAGAAGCGCGGCAACAAGGTTGTCAACATCCACGCGACCACCCAGCTTCAGGTGGTGCTCGTAAAGCCCGAGCGGTTTGACGACGCCTCCGCCGTGGCGGACCACCTCAACGACAAGCGCACCGTCGTGCTCAACCTCGAGTCGACCAATAAGGACGTCTCCCGCAGGCTGATCGATTTCCTCTCGGGCGTGGCCTACGCCAACAACGGCCAGATCAAGCGCGTCGCCAACAGCACCTACATCATCACTCCCTACAATGTCGACATCATGGGCGACCTGCTCGACGAGCTCGAGAGCAACGGCGTCTTCTTCTGATGGCTTTCGCGGCGGACAGGCAGGACCAGGCGTTCACCGCCCACATCCTTGACCTGTTTACCATAGCGCAGCAAAAATACGTGACGCGCTTCACCGGCTTCCTGGACATGCACCAGCTCGCGCTGGCGCGGCGGGCGGCCGCGTCCTGCGCGTATCCGAATCACTCGTTTTTCGGCGGGCATCCCGGCGGGGAACGGGTGATGCTCGGCGTTTTCGCCCCCTACGAGGAGCCGGACGAGGCGGCGTTCCCGATCGTCCCGCTCACGCTCACCTTCCGGGCGGAGGACCCCATCGGCCACCGGGATATTTTGGGCTCCCTCACGGGGCTGGAGATCCGCCGGGAGGCGGTGGGGGACATCCTCATGGGGGAGGGGCTCGCCGTCTGCTTCGTGACCGATGCGGTCGCGCCCGTCGTCCTGAATGAGCTTGCCAAGGTCGGACGCTGCGGCGTCAGGGTTCGGGAGGGGCTTCCCGATGCGCTGCCGGCGCTGTACCGCTATGCCGACGTCCCCATCAATGTGAGCGCCTTGCGGCTCGACTGCGTGGCCGCGGCGCTGCTCCACCTCTCCCGCGAAAAGGCCGCGCAGGCGGTGCGCTCGGGGGCGGTGTCCCTCAACGGCGCGCCCGAACAGGAGGTCTCCCGCATGCTCTGCGAGGGGGACGTGCTGAGCGTCCGCGGCTATGGGAAATATCTGGTCGCGCAGGTGCTTTCGGAGACGAAAAAGGGGCGGCTGCACCTGCTCTGCAAAAAATATGTATGATCCGGTACGATTCCGATGAATGATATAAGGGGGATGTTCCACTGTGCTCAATCCAAACGAGATCGCGAACAAGCAGTTTTCCAAGGGGCGGGGCTACCGCGCGGAGGAAGTCGACAGCTATTTGCGGCAGATTGCCAGCGACATCGGTGAACTGATAGAGGAAAAGCGGGACCTGGAAAAGAAGATGATGGTTCTCGCGGACAAACTCGAGGAGTACAAGGAAGACGAGGAGAGCCTGCGCGCGGCGCTGCTCGGCGCCCAGAAGCTGGGCGACAGCGTGGTGCGGGAGGCCAAGGCCAAGGCGCAGTCGCTCCTTGAGGACGCCGAGGCGCAGGCCGTGCAGCTCGTGGAGAACGCCAAGAAGGAGATCGAGCGGCAGCAGCAGGGCTTCGTCCGGCTGCAGCGGGAGGTCGCGACCTTCAAGAGCAAGCTGCAGCTCGTCTATAAGCAGCATCTGGAGCTCATCAGTTCCATCCCCGTGGACGAGAATATCGTGGAAGCGGCGATGAAGAAGAGCGCCCCACAGCCGGAACCCCAGCCCCAGCCGGAGCAGCCCGTCTTTGAGGAGCCTGTCGACGAGCTGCCGCCTCCCGTCGAGCCGGTGGACGAGTATGCGATCCCGCTGCCGGTGGACGCCCCGTTGAGCTATTCGGAGGAGCGCCTTGAATACAGCGAGGACGCCTACGAATCCGACCCGGCGCCCGCACCCAAACGGGAATCGCGGTTCGGCCCGCTCAAATTCGGCAAGGAATTCGACATCAAGCGCGACGACGACAAGCGCAGGAAATAATTTCCGTCAAGATGAAATAGACAAAACAAGGAGAGAACAGCCCAATGTCCGAACAGGATTACAGCAAAACATTAAACCTTCCCAAGACCGACTTCTCGATGAGGGCCGGGCTGCCGCAGAAGGAACCCGGCATGGTCGAAAAATGGGATCGTGAGCGCCTTTACGACAAAATGATCGAAAAGAACGAGGGCAAGCCGCTCTATATGTTCCACGACGGCCCGCCGTATGCGAACGCGAACATCCACCTCGGGACCGCGCTCAACAAGGTGCTCAAGGACATCATCATTCGCCAGAAAAACCTGTCCGGATACAAGGCCCCCTACACCCCCGGCTGGGACACCCACGGCCTGCCCATCGAGCTCAAGGCGATTAAGGAGCTGGGCGTTTCGAGCGACATCACCCCGGTCGAGCTCCGAAAGGTGTGCCGCGATTTCGCGCTGCGTTTCGTCGAGAACCAGAAGCAGGAATTCAAGCGCCTGGGCACCCTCGCGGACTACGACAACCCCTACCTGACGCTGAAGCCCGAATACGAGGCGCGCCAGATCGAGATCTTCGGCGCGATGGCCAACAAGGGCTATATCTACAAGGGCCTCAAGCCGGTCTACTGGTGCCCTCAGTGCGAAACGGCGCTCGCCGAGGCGGAGATCGAATACGAGGAGGATCCCTGCCGTTCGATCTATGTGAAATTCAATGTCGTCGACGACAAGAAGGGCGTGCTCGCGCGCCTCGGCGCGGAGGATCTCTCCAAGACCTATATCGTCATCTGGACCACGACCACCTGGACGCTGCCCGGCAACATGGCCATCTGCGTCGGCCCGGCGTTTGAGTACTGCGTCGTGAAGGCGGGCGGGGAATATTACGTCATGGCCAAGGAGCTGGTCGAGTCGTCGATGAAGGCGGCCAAGATCGAGGATTACGAGATTCTCGGCGTCTGCCTGGGCGAGGAACTCGAGTATATCACCTACCAGCATCCCTTCCTCGACCGGCAGTCGCCGGTCATCCTTGGCGACCACGTCACGCTCGAGAGCGGCACAGGCTGCGTCCACACGGCGCCCGGCCACGGCGTCGAGGACTTCGACGTCTGCGCGCAGCACTATCCCGAGATCGAAGTCGTCGTGCCGGTCGATAAGTTCGGCAAGCTGACCGAGCTCGCGGGCGAGTTCGCGGGCCTTTCGACCGACGCCGCCAACAAGGCGATTGCCCAAAAGCTGGAATCCACCGGCAACCTCTTCGCGATGGAGAAGATCATCCACCAGTACCCGCACTGCTGGCGCTGCAAGGAGCCGATCATCTACCGCGCCACCGAGCAGTGGTTCTGCTCGGTCGACGACATCAAGGAGCAGACGGTGGAGGAGATCGAAAAGGTCAACTTCATCCCCGAGTGGGGCCGCGGCCGCATGATCAACATGGTCCGCGACCGCAGCGACTGGTGCATCTCGCGCCAGCGCACCTGGGGTGTTCCGATCCCGATCTTCTACTGCAAAAAATGCGGCAAATACCATGTCGACGAGGCGAGCATCGCCGCCGTCGCGGAGCTTTTCCGCACGCACGGGGGTTCGGACGCCTGGTACACCACCGACGCGAAGGACATCCTGCCCAAGGGCACCAAGTGCAAATACTGCGGCAGCGAGGAGTTCACCAAGGAGACCGACATCATGGACGTCTGGTTCGATTCCGGCACGTCCTATGCCTCGGTCATCCACGACAATCCCAGCCTGGAATGGCCGGTCGACCTCTACCTCGAGGGCACCGACCAGTACCGCGGCTGGTTCCAGTCGTCGCTGCTGACCTCGGTCGCGTGGCAGGGCGTCGCGCCCTACAAGACCGTCTGCACCCACGGCTGGGTGGTCGACGGCGAGGGCCGCAAGATGTCCAAGTCGCTCGGCAACGGCATGGAGCCCAGCGAGATCACCGACCAGTACGGCGCGGATATCCTGCGCCTGTGGGTCGCCTCCGCCGATTACCACGCGGACATCCGCATCTCCAAGGACATCTTAAAGCAGCTTTCCGAGGTCTACCGCAAAATTCGCAACACCGCGCGGTTCATCCTCGGCAACATCTCCGACTTTGATCCCAACCGGGACCTCGTTGCGAAGGAGAAGCTGTCCGGGCTCGACCTGTGGGCGCTCTCCCGCTTCAACGACCTCGTGAAGCAGTGCGCCGGGGCCTACGACCGGTTTGAATTCCACATCATCTACCACGCGCTCCACAACTTCTGCACGATCGATATGTCGAACTTCTACCTCGACGTGATCAAGGACCGCCTCTATGTCGAGGCGGCCGAATCGGCCGACCGCCGCGCCGCGCAGACGACGATCTACACGATCCTGCGCGGGCTCACGCTGCTCATCGCGCCGATCATCCCCTTCACCGCGGAGGAGATCTGGAGCTATCTGCCCGCCGACTCCGGCTATGACGCCGGCTCGGTCATGTTCAACGAGATGCCCAGGGCGGTCGACGGCATGGTCGACGAGGCGTTCATGGAGAAGTGGGACCGCATCCACCTGGTGCGCGACGACGTGCTCGGCGCGCTCGAGGCGGCCCGCGCCGCCAAGACGATCGGCAAGTCGCTCGAGGCGAAAGTGTCCCTCCACTGCGACGGGGAGCTCTATGATTTCCTCGCCTCGGTCATGGACGAACTCGCGCCTGTCTTCATCGTCTCCGCCGTTTCGCTCGAACGGGGCGGGGAAGGCTCGTTCAAGGGCGCGGTCGAAGGGCTTTCCGTCACCGTCGCCCATGCGGACGGGGCGCACTGCCCGCGCTGCTGGGCTTACAGCGGCACGGTCGGTTCCGACGCGAAGCATCCCGAGCTCTGCGCGCGCTGCGCCGGGATCGTTGGTTAAACACGGTTAGAAATCAGTTTGCGGCGCTTAAATTCCTTTAAGCGCCGCAAATTTCTGTTGGAGGACATTTTATGACAGCAATTGTTTTGATCGTGTCCGCGCTGCTCGTGCTCGCCGACCAGCTCATCAAGCTGTGGGTGCTGGCCGCCCTGCCCGGCGCGCCGTCGGTGACGCTCATCCCCGGCCTTCTCCAACTGACCTACGTGGAGAACCGCGGAGCCGCGTTCGGCATCTTCCAGGGGCGGGTGGGGCTCCTCTCCATCGTCACCCTCGCGGTCATCGCGGTGGCCGTATGGCTGCTCATCAGCGGAAAAATCCGCCACAAGCTCGCCATGTGGAGCGTGGGGCTCATTGTCGCGGGCGGGCTCGGCAACCTGATCGACCGGATCTTCCGGGCGTTTGTCGTCGACTATCTCGACGTGTCGCCGCTCTTCCACTTCCCGGTCTTCAACTTTGCCGACTGCTGCGTGGTCGTCGGGACGATCCTGCTGGCGGTCTGGCTGCTCTTCCTCGAGGGCAGGGACAAAAAGGTCCCGCCCGCTCCGGAAGCCCCGGAGGGCGGGAGCGTTGAATAAGCGCTATTTCGCCGCCGACGAGGCGGACGCGGGGGAGCGGGTCGACCGCTGGATTGCCGGGGCGGCGGAGGATCTCTCCCGCTCGGTCGTGCAGAGGCTGTGTGACGACGGTGCCGTCTTCGCGGACGGGAAGGCGGTCGCGAAGAACTACCGGCTGCGGGGCGGCGAGGAGCTCGCCGTCGAGGTGCCGGACGCAAAGCCGCTCGACGTCGTCCCGCAGGACATCCCCATCGACATCGTCTACGAGGATGACGACCTGCTGGTCGTCGACAAGCCCAAGGGGATGGTCGTGCATCCCGCGCCGGGCAACTGGGACGGCACGCTCGTGAACGCGCTGCTCTTCCACTGCGCCGGGCGGCTCTCGTCGATCAACGGCGTCATCCGTCCGGGGATCGTCCACCGGATCGACAAGGATACGAGCGGACTTCTGATCGTCGCCAAGAACGATTTCGCCCACAATCTGCTCGCGGAGCAGATCAAGGCGCACAGCTTTACACGCATCTACAACGCCGTCGTCTACGGCGGCTTTTCCATCGGGGAGGGAACGGTCGACGCGCCGATCGGGCGGAATCCCTCCGACCGCAAGAAGATGTGCGTGACCGAGCGGAACTCCCGCCCCGCCGTGACCCACTACCGGGTGCGGGAGCGGTTTACCGGGTTTACCGATCTGGAGCTGCGGCTCGAGACGGGGCGCACCCATCAGATCCGCGTGCACATGGCGCACATCGGCCATCCCGTTGCGGGGGACCCCGTCTACGGGCCGAAAAAGGTGATCGCGCGGCTCAGCGGGCAGTGCCTGCACGCCCGCGCGATCGGTTTTATCCATCCGCGCACAGGGGAATATCTCGAGTTCACAAGCGGGCTTCCCGCTTATTACACCGCGTTTCTCGACAGCCTGAGGGGGGACCATCCTTGACAAAGCTTTCCGATCTGCTGCTCGTCAGCGACATCGACGGGACGCTGATGAACTTTCCCGCGCCCATCCCGCCGCGCAACATCGAGGCGCTGCGGCGGTTTACCGCCGCCGGCGGGAGGTTTTCCGTCGCCACCGGGCGTTCGATCGCCTCGGCGCGCCCCTATGTGGAGCAGCTTCCGGTGAACGCGCCCTGCATCCTCTACAACGGCTGCGCGATCTATGATTTCGCCGCCGAAAAGGTGCTCCGCGCGCGTTATCTGCCCGACAGTTATGCCGGTTACCTGTCCGCGCTGATGCGGGAATTTCCCGGTGCGGGCTTCGCGCTGATGCGGGAGCGGGAGATCGTCGCGCTCTCCGGGCCCGGTTATGTCCGCGAATACCTCGGCCGGGAAAACATGCCGATCCTCGAAGAGGCGCTTACAAAGGCGCGCGGCCCCTTCCTCAAGGCGGTCATGGCGATGCCTTGCGAATGGACCGCGCGGGTCGAGGAGTTCGGCAATGCGCAGGGTTGGAAGGACGTGCGGTTCTTCCGGACGGGCCGTCCGTTTGTCGAAATGCTGCCCGCCGAAGCTGAAAAGGGGACGGCCTTGACAGAACTGATGGACCTGCTTGGGATTCCTCCCGCGCGTACGGTCGCGATGGGGGACTACTACAACGACGCCGGGATGCTCGCGGCGGCCGGTTTTGCCGCCACCACGGCCGAGGCGCCCGACGCGGTGCGCTATCTCTGCCGGGGCATCTTCGGGCGCTGTGAGGACGGCGCGCTCGCCGACCTCATCGAAGCGCTCGAACGCCGCTGACCGGCATAATGCCCCGTCCCCTCCGCATAGATTGGAGCGGGGGGATGCGCATGAAATGGAAAAAATCGACTGCCGCGGCGGTCCTGCTCTTCGGGCTGGCGGCGGTTTCCCTAATGGTACATTCGGTGTCGGAGATCATGGCGGTCACGCCCGTCTTTGCCGGGGAGGAACAGGAGCTGCCCACCATCGTGATCGACGCGGGGCACGGCGGTTTCGACGGGGGCGCGACGGGCGTGGACGGGATCGTCGAGAAGGATCTGAACCTTTCGATTGCCCGCAAGCTCTACGACCTCTTCACCGTGAACGGGTTCGACGCGGTGCTCACACGGGACAGCGACGAGACGCTCGAGGACCCGTCGCTCACGACCATCCGCAAGCGGAAGAATTCGGACATCCACAACCGCCTCGAGCTTGCGAAAAGCTACGACAACTGCATCCTGCTGAGCATCCACCAGAACAAGTTCCCGCAGTCTCAGTATTTCGGCGCGCAGGTCTTCTACGGGCCGAAAAATCCGCAGAGCGAGGCGCTTGCGAAGATCACCCAGCGGCGGATGGTGGAGATGCTTCAGCCGGAGAACACCCGCCAATATAAGCCCTGCGGGGACAGCGTCTACCTCATCTATAACGCCCCGATGC
This sequence comes from Anaerotruncus sp., assembly GCF_057433415.1. NCBI lineage: Bacteria > Bacillati > Bacillota > Clostridia > Eubacteriales > Oscillospiraceae > Anaerotruncus > Anaerotruncus sp. The sequence goes on from NZ_DBMDHH010000002.1 coordinate 54,506, forward strand.
CCGCGCTGCTGATCGAGTGCGGGTTCCTCTCCAATCCGGACGACGCCTACAAGCTGATCGACGCGGACTACCAAAAAAAGATCGCCTTTGCGATCTTCTCTTCGACGGCGGAATATCTGGGGCTGCAAACCCCGGCGGAGGCGGCGGTCTACCGGGAACTCGAATAAAAAGGAATGTGAAGGATGGCTGTAACCAAAAATAAGAGCGTCTACGTCTGCCAGAGCTGCGGCTACGAGTCGGCCAAATGGTACGGGCGCTGCCCCGACTGCGGCGAGTGGAACTCGATGACCGAGGAGGTGCGCCAGCAGGTCTCGTCGGCGAAGTCCCGTTCGGCCGGTGGGAGCGCGCCCACGGTGCGGGAGAGCACGGTGAAAAAGCTCTCGGAGATTTCGTCGGACGACAGCCAGCGGTACGTCACCGGCGTCGGGGAACTCGACCGGGTGCTCGGCGGCGGGATCGTCGCGGGCTCGGTGACGCTGCTCTCGGGCGATCCGGGCATCGGCAAGTCGACGCTGCTGCTGCAAATCTGCGAGTACCTCTGCGAGGGACTCAAAATCCTCTATGTATCGGGGGAGGAGAGCGCGCGCCAGCTCAAGCTGCGCGCCAACCGGCTGGGCGTTGCGAGCGACAACCTCTATATCTGCGCCACGACCGACATCGAAAGCGTGCTCGAGACGGTGCGGCGGCTGTCGCCCGACATGGTGATGATCGACTCGATCCAGACGATGAACCTTGCCGCGCTCACCTCGTCGGCGGGCAGCGTGACGCAGATCCGCGAGTGCACCCAGGTGCTCATCGGCATTGCCAAGAGCATGGAGGTGCCCGTCTTCATCGTCGGGCACGTCAACAAGGACGGCGCGATCGCAGGGCCGAAGGTGCTCGAGCACATGGTGGACGCGGTCCTCTACTTCGAGGGGGAGCGCCAGCAGAATTTCCGTATCCTGCGCGCGGTCAAAAACCGCTACGGCTCGACCAACGAGATCGGCGTCTTCGAGATGGCGCAGGACGGCCTGCGGGAGGTCCCGAACCCCTCCCAGATGATGCTTTCCGGCCGCCCGAAGGGGGTGTCCGGGACCTGCGTGGCCTGCGTGATGGAGGGGACGCGCCCCATCCTCGCGGAGGTGCAGGCGCTCGTCTCCAAGACGGGATTCGGCAATCCGCGGCGGCAGGCGGCGGGGTTCGATTACAACCGCGCCGCGCTGCTCATCGCGGTGCTGGAAAAACGCTGCGGGTATTTCTTCGGAAATCTCGACGCGTACATCAATGTGGTCGGCGGGCTCAGGCTGGACGAGCCCGCCGCGGACCTCCCGGTCGCGATGGCGCTCATCTCCAACCTGCTCGACAAGAGCGTGCCGGACGATCTGGCCGCCTTCGGCGAGGTGGGGCTCGCGGGGGAGGTGCGCGCGGTGGGGAGCATCCAGCAGCGGGTCAGCGAGAGCTACCGGCTCGGGTTCACCACCTGCGTGGTGCCCAAGCACTGCGTGAAGCAGATTGACCTGCGCGGGATGCCCGGGCTCAACCTGATCGGGGTGCAGAATCTTTCACAGGCCATCGCGGTCATCCGTTAGTTCGGCATAGGGGTCGGTGCGGGTAAAGTAGCCGCATCCGTTTCCGTCGCAGCTGGTGATGTAGCTGATGTCGTCGAGCGAGCAGTAGCCCTGCTGCTGGTAGTAACAGTCCTTGTCGCAGGGGATGAGCCGCACCTTTCGTTCCTTGGGACTTGCCATGAAACTCACACTCCAAACACAGATTCTTCATTTGCGCGCCGCGCCGTTTCCGCAGCGGTGCGGCAGCCATTAGTATCACCATTTCCGCGCCGATTAAGCACGGCAAATCCTCCGGGCGCGGAGAATAAAACCCCCGTCGCGGACGAACACTAACTTCGTAATTTTTGATGAAGTTGGACCGGATGTTCGTCCGTGATGGGGGTTTCGCCATTGATTTTTAAACGTATCGCCGCGCTGCTGCTGGCCGCCGGCTCGTTCGGCGCGGCCGCGGCCGCGCCGCTTGTTGTCCTGCGCGCCGTGCCGACGGTGGCGTGCATCACACCGCGGGAGACGCTCTATGAGAAGCGCATCAACGCCACCGGCACCATCGAAGCGCAGAACGTGCGGGAGGTCTACCTCGACACGCCGGTCATCGCGCAGGCGGTGAACGTTTCGGTGGGCGACTATGTGCGGCAGGACCAGGTGCTTGCTGTCATCGACGCGGACACCACCAAGAGCGTGCTGGAACAGAGCATCCCCGCCTCGAGCCTCGTCTCGGGTATGGCGGCGGGTGCGATTTCGCAGGAGACGGCGGATCTGGCGGGTCTTTATTCGGCGCTGCAATCCTCCGCCTTCGGCACGGGGCTGGACCTCGGCAGCCTCCAGGAGGTCTATGAGGCGGCGGGAGGCGTCCCGGTCGAGCAGAACCCCTACCTCTACGTCCCCGAGACGATCACCGCGCCGATGGACGGCGTCGTGACCGAGGTGGGCATCAAGAGCGGGGTGCTCTCCCGGACCGCGAAGCCGGTCGTCACCATCTCCGACACCGGCAGCTTCGCTGCGATGGTCACGGTGGGGGAGTCGTACATTTCGGACGTGAAGGTCGGGGACCCGGCCGTCATTACGGGCACCGGCTTTCCCGGGCGGGAATATACGGGGCACGTGCGGAAGATCGCCCCGGTGGCCCGCAAGCTGACGGGCGGCACCGCGCAGGAGACGGTGGTCGACGTGGAGATCGCGATCGACGACCCGGATAACGACCTCAAGGCTGGCTTTACCGCGCGCGCGGAGATCGTCACGGACACCCGGCGCACGATGCTGACGGTGCCGTATGAGGCGGTGCGGCAGGACGAAAACAACGTGGAATACGTCTACCTGGCGGAGGGCTCCCGCGCCGTGCGGCGGGATATCCAGACGGGGGTCGAGCTGCTCGAGGGAGTCGAGGTGACCGAAGGGCTCGGCCCCTCGGACGTGCTGCTTGCCGACGCGTCAGCGGCGGGGAAGGAAGGCGCCCTAGTAAACCTGCAGAGGGGGGAGCGTCAGGATGTTCTTTGACAGCTTCGTGTGCAGCATCCGCAATCTCGGGCGCAAACGGTTCCGCAGCTTCCTGACGATCGCAAGCATCGCAATCGGCGTGGCTTCGGTCGTGTTGATCGGCTCGATCGGGGAGATCGGCAAGGGCGCGATCACCGACGAGCTCAATTCGCTGGGGCTCGGCAGCGTCACGGTGAGCGCCGATAAAAAGTTTACCAGCCTCAAAATGGGGGAGGAGGACCTCGCGCTGCTCCGCAAAAGCCCGCAGGTGGAGAGCGCCACGCCGATCGTCGTGAGCTACAGCAGCATCCGGATGCGCGGGCTGGTGGCCAACGCGGTGCTGTGGGGGGTGGACGACGGGAAAAACCAGGTGATTTCCCTCACGCCGAAATACGGGCGGATGCTGGACGCAGCGGACATCGCCGGGGCGGCGGACGTCTGCGTGATCGACAGCAACGTGGCCGAGCTCTTCTACAAGCGGGACAACGTCGTCGGGAAATCCCTTGACGCGATGATCGGCGGCAGCTATGTGCGCCTTGAGATCGTCGGGATCGCCTCGTCGGGCGGCAACATCCTGCAAAACATGGTGGGGGACGTGATCCCCTCCTTCGCGTACCTGCCCTATACGACCGTCCAGCGGTACACGGGGGAGGACTCCTTCGGACAGATCGCCGTCACCCTGCGGGACTCGGCGGACATCGATGCGGCGGCCGAGCAGCTCAGCGCGTCGGTCAACCGGTTCCACAACATCGAGCGCGGCTTTAAGGCGGAGAACATCTCCAAGCAGAAGGATACCCTTGACAACCTCCTCGGCGTGGTGACCATCGTGCTCTCGGCGATTGCGGCGGTGTCGCTCGTGGTGGCGGGCCTGGGCATCATGACGGTGATGATCGTGTCGGTCAACGAGCGCACCCGCGAGATCGGCATCAAAAAATCGATCGGCGCGACCCGCCGGACCATCCTGCTCGAATTCCTGATCGAGGCCTTTACGATTTCGCTGATCGGGAGTATCATGGGAGTGGCGGCGGGCCTTGCGCTCGTCTGGGCCGGCTGCGCCCTCATCGGGGTGGCCATGTCGGTGAACCCGGCGCTCATCGCTGTGAGCGTCGCGCTTACGGTCGGCATCGGCATGGTGTTCGGCGTCTACCCAGCGACGGTCGCCGCGCGTCTGCGCCCGGTGGACGCCCTGCGCACCGAATAAGACCTGTGGGACGGTGGAACCATGCGGTTTGTCCAGAATAGCAATCTTCCGGAGGGGCCGGTGCGTCTCTGCGCGGTGGGGGAGCGGTATGGAATGCTGATCGCTGCGCTCGAAGCGCGCGGGATCGCCTGCCTGAGGGTACCGGAATATCCCGGCCTTCCCGCGCCGGTCGCCTGCCACGCGGATTTACAGCTCTGCCACCTCGGCGGGGCGCGTATTGCCGTGGCGGCAGGGCGGGGCAGGGAAGGCCTTTTGGAGGCCCTGCGGAAACGGGGCTTTTCCGTTGAAGCCGCAGGGCCGCTCACGCCGGACTATCCGGGGGACGTACCGCTCAACTGCGCGGTTGTCGGGAAGGTCTGCATCGGCGGCAAAGATAAGATTGATAAAATAATCACAAATTACTGCGGGGAAGTGGGGATCACGTTGGTTCCGGTGAACCAGGGCTATGCCAAATGCTCCGTCTGCGCCGTGGACGAACGCTCGATCATCACCCAGGACCCGTCAATTGCGCAAGCGGCAAAGCGGCACGGCCTGAACGTGCTGAAGATCCAAGCCGGGCGGATTCTGCTGCCGGGTTATGACACCGGCTTTATCGGAGGCTGTTCCGGTCTGCTCGGGAGGAAGCTGCTGGCGTTCACCGGCTCGCTCGGCGCGCATCCGGACGGAGAACGGATCAAGGAATTTTTACATAGCCGTGGCGTTGAGCCGCTGAAGCTGACCGACGGCCCGCTTTACGATGTGGGGTCCATTTTGCCGCTGTTGGAGGAAGATGCGCGGAGGTGACCTTGACTTTCCGATGGGGATGTGGTATTCTTTTGATGGAGGTTATTTCGCTAAATAAAAATTTAGCGCAGTCCTGGGCACCCAAAGGCTCCGCCCGCGCTGCGGGCTCCGCCTTCGCGGCGCTCGCAAAGTCTCCTAAAAGACTGGAGGGTTTCACAATGGCCAACTACGCCGACTGCCCAAACTATCTCAGTGAATTCCTGTTTTATATGCTGACGATCAAAGGCCGTTCCCAGCGCACGGTCGACGCCTATTATATCGATCTGCGCACCTTTCTGCGCTACATCAAGTGCGTCAAGCTCGTGAACGGCAACCCCGACGACCCGGAGTTCTTCGACCAACTCTCGATCAGGGATATCCCGCTCGAGACGGTCGCCTCCATTACCCTCTCGGACGTCTACCAGTTCCTCAACTACGCGGCCTCTGACCGGGACAACAACGCCAAGACCCGCTCGCGCAAGGTATCGTCCATCCGGGCTCTTTTCAATTACCTGACGGTCAAATCGGGCGTGCTCAAGACGAACCCGGTGGAAAACCTTGAGGTGCCGTCCGTGCGCAAGTCGATGCCGCGCTACCTGACGCTGGAAGAGAGCCTCGAGCTGCTGACCCACGTCGATCCGGCGTCGCCGAGCTACGAACGGGATTTCTGCATCGTGACCCTCTTTCTCAACTGCGGCATGCGGCTTTCCGAGCTGGTCGGCATCAACCTCTACGACATCCGCGACGACACGATCAAGCTGCTCGGCAAAGGCAACAAGGAACGCGTGATTTACCTCAACGATGCCTGTCGAAAGGCGCTGGACGCCTATCTTGTGAAGCGGAAGCCGGCGCAGGGCGTCAAAGACCGCGACGCGCTGTTCCTCTCCTCCCGTGGTACACGGATCTCGCCCCGGCGGGTCGAGCAGATCATTGAGGAATGCCTGCGCAACGCGGGGCTTTCCGGCCAGGGCTATTCGCCGCACAAGCTGCGCCACACCGCCGCGACGCTCATGTACCAGCACGGCGGCGTGGATATCCGCGTGCTCAAGGAGATCCTCGGGCACGTGAGCCTCTCCACGACCGAGATCTATACCCACGTCTCCGACCGGCAGATGGAAAAAGCGGCGAAACAATCGCCGCTTTCGGGGGTCGCGCCCAAGAAAAGGTCAAAGGTGCCGAAGGTCCCGGACTCAGAGGACGAATAGCCCGCCGAAACGGGTCACGAGCAGCGCGTCGAACAGCGCGATCAACAAACATATTCCTGTAAAGATTAAGTACTTCACGCAGTAACGTTTGATTCTTCGCGACCCGTTTTCATCGGGCGCGACGAGGGCCGAACGCAGCAGCGTGACCGACAGACGCAGCGACGAGCGGCTCGCCAGGATCAGCAGCAGGGTGCTCAGGAACATCGTGGGGAGCAGCAGGAACGCGACGTAGCGGATCGCGGACGTGCCGTACTGCGCGTAGAGCATGCCGATCGAGAATCCATACCCGAGTCCTTTGAAAAGTGGCACGGCAAAGATGATGAGCTGGGCGATCGTGCAGAAACCGCAGAAGAAGAGCACCGCCAGCGCCGCAAAGGTCGAGCAGAAGGTCGACGCGGCGATCGAGGCGAACGCCAGCGTCTGCCGCCGTTCCACATAGCCCCCGAGGATCACCTGAAGGGCCGCGCGGGTGTCCGGCCCCGACCGGCTGACGAGCAGCGTGCCGATCAGCAGGCCCGCCAGGAAGCAGAGCCCCAGCGCCCAGGTGGATAAACTGCGCGAGGAAAACAAAGAGGACCGCATGGAAACCTGCCCCTCCGATGCCGGACGCATCGGCTGTAGGGGCGGAAGTCCACGTGCGGTCCTCTGCTGCTGTAAAATCTTGTCCCAATCCGCGGCGGTAAAGCTCATTGCAACCATCCTTTCCTTTTGCCTCAGGAAAGGATATGCGATTTCGCTAAATTTTATGCCTCCCCCGTCCGGTTATTTCCCGAGTTCATAGGCGCGGCGCACCGTGTCGTCAAAGCAGGCGATCAGCGCCTTGTCGAAGCCGCAGCGTTCGAGCGCCGCGAGCCCCTCAAAGGTCGTCCCCTTGGGTGATGTGACCATGTCGATCAGTTCCTGATGGCTCTTCCCCGACTCGAGCATCATCCTGGCCGAGCCGATCAGCGTGTTGCAGAAGAGCCGGTTGGCCACGTCCGCGTCGAAGCCGAGCTCGACGGCCCGGTCGACGAATACCTTCGCGAAGAGATAGATATATGCGGGGCTCGAGCCGTTGAGCGGGATGACCTCGTTCATCTTGTCCGGGGAAACCTCCTCGACGCCGCCCGCCGACGCAAAGACCGACTTGACGAACGCGAACTCCTCTTCGGTGGCGGGCGCGACCCGGCTCATCGCCGTGGAGCCGCAGCCGATGAGCAGCGGCGTGTTGGGCATGACCCGCACGACCTTTGCGTCGCAGCCGAGCGCCTCCTTGATGAATTCCGCGCTGATGCCCGCCGCGATCGTGACGAACACCGTTTCGGGGCGCGGATGGCCTTTGATTTCGGCCAGCACATCCGCAAAGTTCTGCGGCTTTACAGAAAGCACGACATAGTCGCAGCCGTCCACGAGCGCCGCCGCGCTCGCAGACACCTTGAACCCGCGCGCCGCGTAGTGTTCCCGCTGGCTTTCGCGGATGTCATAGACGGCGACCTGCGCCGGTGCGAGCATCCCCGAGCCGGTGATGCCGTCGATGATGGCGCCGGCCATGTTGCCTGCGCCGATAAATCCGATCTTGCAGTCCACAGGAGGTCCTCCCCTCTTAAAGCGTCGCCGCTTTGATCATAATAGCGCACTCCAGCCGCTTTTTTTCCAGCTCGCAGGAGAGCTTGTAGGGCTTCAGGATGTCGCCGCTGTACTGCATGCTGTTGGCGTTGCAGCCGCCCGAGCAGTAGAATTTGGCCCAGCAGTTTTTGCACTCGGGCTTGCCGTAGACGGTCGCGGCGGCAAATTTGCACTTGAGGTCGAAGTCGAGCGACTGGTCGAAGACGTTTCCCATCTTCCAGCCGTCGTGGCCGACGAACTGGTGGCAGGGGTAGACGTCGCCCGACGGGGTGATCGCGACGTACTCGTTGCCGCAGCCGCAGCCGCGCAGCCGCTTGATCGCGCAGGGCCCCTGGTCGAGGTCAAGCATGAAGTGGAAGAAATTGAAATCCTTCGGCGTGCCGTGCCGCTCGATCATGATCTTCGCGAGCCGCTCATATTCGGCAAACACCTCGGGCAGGTCCTCCCCGGTCAGCGCGTAGGGCTCCGCCGGATCGGTGACGACCGGCTCGACCGACACCTGGTCAAAGCCCATGTCGGAGAGGTGCAGCACGTCCTCCGCGAAATCCTTGTTGTATTTGGTGAAGGTGCCGCGCGCGTAGTACTGGTCGTAGGGACCGTTCCTGCGCTTTTCGACGAGCTTCTGGAACTTGGGCAGGATGCTGTCGTAGCTGCCGCGCCCGTCGACGCGCACCCGCACCCGGTCGTTGACCTCCCGGCGCCCGTCGATGGAAAGCACGACGTTGGACATTTCCCGGTTGATAAAATCGATCTTGTCGTCGTCGAGCAGCAGGCCGTTCGTCGTGATCGTGAACCGGAAGAGCTTGCCATGCTCCTGCTCGAGCGAGCGGGCGTACCGGACGATCTCCTTGACCACCTCGAAATTCATGAGCGGTTCGCCGCCGAAGAAGTCCACCTCGAGGTTGTGGCGACCGCAGGAGTACTTGATGAGGTAATCGATCGCCGCCTTCCCCACTTCCAGGGACATCAGCTCGCGGTGGCCCATATATTCGCCCGTGTCCGCGAAGCAGTATTTGCACCGCAGGTTGCAGTCGTGCGCAATATGTAAGCACATCGCCTTGACCGGAGACGGGGTCATGAGCTTTGCGAACTGGTCATAATCGTCGCTCGAGCAGAGCTGGTCCGCTTTCTGGAGCGCGAGCAGCTCCCGGAAGGCGTCCTCGACCTCCTCCCGCGCGTATTGGGGCGTAAAGCGGTCGAAGGCCTCCCCGGGACAGCTTTCGGGGATCGGATCCCCAAGCATGTCCAGCAGATCAAAGGAAAGGTCGTCCATGAGGTGCACCGCGCCGGAGTTGACGTCGAGCACGATATTGTAGCCGTTGAGTCTGTACTGGTGTATCATTCCAATCTCCCCACATAAAGATAAGGGCAGTCGTCCGACTGCCCAAAACCACGATAAAGAAAGGATGGCAGTTAAAAAACTGCCATGCCTTTTTTACTTATTCTTGTTCTCGCACTTCTGGTTGGCGACGGTGCAGGAGGTCTTGCAGGCCGACTGGCAGGAGGCCTGGCACTCGCCGCAGCCGCCCTTGACGGCGGATTCCTTGAGGTTCGCGCTGTTGATCGTCTTGATATGTTTCATTGGTATCCCCTCGTTTCTTTTGATTTCTGCCAACAAGTATAGCATATCCCCGCTGGTAATTCAAGCCGGCAGGCCCGGAAATCGGTTCCGGCCGGCCCGTTTTCAGCGGAATTTTTTACGCCGGTTGACGCCGATGATGCCGCCGAGCGCCGCCGCGAGCAAAACCGCGGCCAGCTTTGTGAGCGCCACCATGCCGAACCCGCCGCCGTCGACGGCGAGGCTCGCAAGGCTCAGAATCACGAAGAGGCAGGCGCCGCAGCAGAGTCCGAGCAGCATGCCCTTTTCGCGCGCGAACGCGGCGGAGACATACCCCGCGACGAATCCGCCGAACACAAAGATCAGCGTGGCGATCAGCGAGACGGCCGACTGCGGAATATCCCGCAGCCCCATCACGGCGGACATGATCAGAAGCAGCAGGAAGCACGCGCCTGCACCGAATAAAATGCCGTAAGTAACCGGCCGGATGAAGCGCTTCGCGCCGTGAACGTCGGGCTGTCTCACCTGAACTCCCCCTTTACTGTTACAGGATATTCAGGGAAGCCGCCCAATATGCCGGGCACGGCTTACTTCTCCTTCTTCTTGTCCTTCTTCTCCGGAGCGGCGGACTCGTGCGGTGTGTTGTTCGCCTGGATGGCCCAGCGCGCGATGCGGATTTTGCTGCGGTCGGAGCCGGTCTCGATCAGGAGGTAATCGTCCTTGATGACGACGACGGTGCCGATCACGCCGCCGATCGTAACGATCTCATCGCCCACCTCGAGGTTGGCGCGCATCTGCTGGGTCTCCTTGTCGCGCTTTTTCTGCGGACGGATGAGCATAAAGTAGAAGATTACAAAAATTAAAATCAGCGGCAAAAAGCTGCCAAGGGTGGCCATCGTCTGTTCGTTCATGGTAATACCTCCAAAATTCTCTTTCAGGATACTTGTACTATTATAGCGTGTCCGGGCCTGTCTTGCAAGGAAAATTTGTATAAAGATACAGATAAATCCCTTCAGATGCGCCGTCCCAGAATGGGCACCCAGTGCCGGCGGAAGGCGTCGTAGGTCCCCTGCTCGATCGCCTCGCGGATCTTTTCCATCAGCGTGTTGTAGAAGTAGAGGTTGTGCTGGACGCCCAGCCGCATCCCGAGCATCTCGTTCACGCGGAAAAGGTGCCGCAGGTAGCCGCGGGAAAAATTCCGGCAGGTCGGGCACCCGCAGTGCTCGTCGAGAGGGCTCTCGTCGGTCTTGTATTTTTCATTGTGCAGGATGCGGATGCCGTCCCAGGTGAAAAGCGTCCCGTGCCGCGCGTTGCGGCTGGGCATCACGCAGTCGAAGAGGTCGATGCCCCGGTAGACCCCCTCGATGATGTTGACGGGCGTGCCCACCCCCATCAGATATCGGGGCCTGTCCGCGGGCATATGCGGCTCGACCGCCTCGATCGTGTCGTACATCTCCTGCGCGGTCTCCCCCACCGCCAGCCCGCCGATCGCGTAGCCGTCCAGCCCGAGCGCGGCGATCTCCTGCATGTGCCGCACGCGCAGGTCGGCGTAGGTGCTGCCCTGGTTGATGCCGAAGAGCATCTGGCGCGGGTTGAGGGTGTCGGGCTGGGCGTTCAGGCGCGCCATCTCCTCCTTGCAGCGGACGAGCCAGCGGGTGGTGCGGGCAATCGAACGCTCGGTATAGTCGTAGGGCGCGGGGTTTTCGATACACTCGTCGAAGGCCATCGCAATCGTCGAGCCGAAATTCGACTGGATGCGCATGCTCTCCTCCGGGCCCATGAAAATCCGTTTGCCGTCAAGGTGGCAGGCGAAGGTGACGCCCTCCTCCTTGATTTTGCGCAGCTTGGCGAGGGAAAACACCTGGAACCCGCCGCTGTCGGTCAAAATCGGACGGTGCCAGTTCATGAACTTGTGCAGCCCGCCCATCGCGCGGATGACGTCGTCGCCCGGGCGCACATGCAGGTGGTAGGTGTTGCAGAGCTCCACCTGGCATTTGAGCTCCACGAGGTCGGTCGACGAGATCCCGCCCTTGATCGCGGCCGAGGTGCCGACGTTCATGAAGGCGGGGGTCTGTACGGTGCCGTGCACCGTCTCAAAGGTCCCCCGGCGGGCGTGTCCGTCCTGCTTTAATAAGGTATACAAAATCGCTCCTCCTTCCCAGGGAGGGCTTTTGAAAAAGCCCCCCTGGACCCCGAAAACTTTGATCGGGCCGTCCGCCGCCCGTAATCGCGGGCACTTTCCGCGCCGGAAATTTTGCATGAGGGCCCTGGAAAAGTCCCTAGGGCCCAGAAAGCTTTTGCCAGGCCGTCCGCCGCCCGTAATCGCGGGCGCTTTCCGCGCCGGAAAAATCCTCCACCTCACGGACGGCGCGTGCGTCCATTCGCGGCGGCCGGCCTGAACCGGAAGTTTTGAAAAGGTTCTAAGGAAAACTTTTACAAAAGTTTTCCCTTAGAGGATCAGCATGGAATCGCCGAAGGAGAAAAACCGGTAGTTCTCCTTCACGGCAGTCTCATAGGCGCGCATCGTGTGCTCATAGCCCGCGAAAGCGCTCACCAGCATGATGAGGGTGCTTTCGGGCAGGTGGAAATTGGTGATGAGCCCGTCGAGCACCTTGAACCGGTAGCCCGGATAGATGAAGATGCTCGTGTCGTCGTCGTCCTCGCGGACCTCGCCGAGCTTGGTCGCGACCGACTCCACCGTGCGGCAGCTCGTGGTGCCCACCCCGATCACCCGTTTGCCGCGCGCGTGGGTCTCGTTGATGAGATCGGCGGTCTCCTTCGGCAGATGGTAGTGCTCCGAGTGCATGTGGTGCTTGGTCACGTCCTCCACCTTGACGGGCCGGAAGGTGCCGATGCCGACGTGGAGGATCACCTCGGCGATGTTGACGCCCTTGTGGCGCAGCTTGTCCATCAGCTCGGTGGTGAAGTGCAGCCCCGCGGTGGGCGCGGCGGCGGATCCGAGCTGCTTGGAATAGACGGTCTGGTAGCGCTCGTTGTCCTCGAGCTCGGCGGTGATATAGGGCGGCAGGGGCATATTGCCGATCTTTTCGAGGATGGGATAGATGTTGGTCCCCTCGTAGTGCATCCGCACGAGGCGGTTTCCCCCCTCGACGGTGGCGAGAATCTCCCCGACGAGCAGCCCGCCGCCAAAGACGAACCGCGCGCCCGTCTTGGCCTTTTTCCCCGGCTTCACCATGACCTCCCAGACGTCCTTCTCCTTCTGGTCGAGCAGGAGGAACTGCATATGCCCGCCGGTGCCCTCCTTCACGCCGAAGAGGCGCGCGGGGATGACCCGGGAGGTGTTGATGACGAGCGTGTCCCCCGCTTCCAGGTAGTCGGGCAGGTCGTAAAAATGCCGGTGTTCGAGCTCCCCCGTCTCGCGGAAGAGATGGAGCATGCGCGAGTGGTCGCGCGGCTCGATGGGGGTCTGCGCGATCTGCTCCTGCGGCAGGTCGAAGTAAAAATCGGATGTCTTGAGCATGGGGCGGATCCTTCCTGACAGATTCAACGCATTTTTCCGACATCGCCGGATAAGCATTGGTTTTATTGCGGTAAATCATCAAAATTTGTTGACATAAGAGGGCTTCGATGATAATATAACTAGTAATAAACCGAGCCGGTAGAGGCGCGTCTTTCATCAGTAGCCGGAAAGAGACTGCCAGAGTCGTTGAAAAGCCGTGTGAAAGGGACAGACGCCGAAGGGGACGCCTGGCGGCCGTTCCCTGGGCGCATCGCCGAAAGGCATGCGACTGTCATCATTGAACTGTGATGGAGAGCTATGGCGGGGCGGTTGGACGCGGCGGATTCCGCGCGTTCGCACGCGCCGATAACTTCTCTATTATAGTGCAATTCATGCCGGTTTTCAACCGGTTTTTTTATTGCCGGATCAGACGGCTATGGAAAGGAAGTTGTTCCCTATGAAGCAGTATCAGGTCGGGGTCGTCGGGGCGACCGGCATGGTCGGCCAGCGGTTCGTCTCCCTGCTGGAAAACCATCCGTGGTTTCGGGTTGCGGTGCTCGCGGCTTCTCCCCGCTCGGCGGGCAAAACCTATGAGGAGGCCGTCGGCTCCCGCTGGGCGATGTCCACTCCCATGCCCGAGGCCGTCAAAAAGATGGTCGTGCTCGACGCGTCGGACGTAAAGGCGGTCGCCTCGAAGGTGGATTTCATCTTCTGCGCGGTCGATATGAAAAAAGACGAGATCAAAGCGCTCGAGGAGGCGTACGCCAAGGCGGAATGCCCCGTCATCTCCAACAACTCCGCCCACCGCATGACCCCCGACGTGCCGATGATCATCCCTGAGGTGAACCCCGGGCACGCGGAGGTCATCCCCTTCCAGCGCGCGCGCCTCGGCACCAAACGCGGCTTCATCGCCGTCAAGTCCAACTGCTCGCTGCAGAGCTACGTCCCCGCGCTGCACCCGCTCATGACGGACTACGGCGTGACGAAGACCCTCGTCTGCACCTACCAGGCGATTTCCGGCGCGGGCAAGACGTTCGAGCGCTGGCCGGAGATGGTCGACAACGTCATCCCCTACATCGGCGGCGAGGAGGAAAAGAGCGAGCGAGAGCCGCTCAAAATCTGGGGCTCCATCAAAGATGGCGTGATCGTTCCGGTCGAAAGTCCGTCGATCACCGCCCAATGCCTGCGGGTCGCCTGCTCGGACGGGCACATGGCGGCGGTCTTCGTGAGCTTTGACAAAAAGCCCTCGATCGATGAAATCAAGGAAAAGTGGGCCTCCTTCGCGGGCGAGCCGCAGAAGCTCGACCTGCCCAGCGCCCCCAAACAGTTCCTGCGCTACTTCGAGGAGCCGGACCGCCCGCAGACGAGGCTCGACCGCAACCTCGAAAACGGCATGGCGGTGTCGATCGGCAGGCTGCGCGAGGACACCCAGTACGACTACAAATTTGTGTGCCTCTCCCACAACACCCTGCGCGGGGCGGCGGGCGGCGGCGTTCTGCTGGCCGAGCTGCTCGCGGCAAAGGGCTATTTTGACTGAATTTAACCGGAAGGGCTGATGGACCAATGAAGAAGACCATTTTCACCGGCGCTGGCGTCGCAATCGTCACGCCGATGCACGACGACCTTTCGATCAACTGGGAGCTGCTCGGCGAACTGATCGACTACCAGATCGACAACGGCACCGACGCGATCGTCATCGTCGGCACGACCGGCGAGGCCTCCACCCTCACCGACGAGGAACACGTCAAGGCCATCCGCTACGCCGTCGAACGCACGGCGGGACGCGTCCCCGTCGTGGCGGGCACCGGCAGCAACCACACCGACTACTCCCTCTGGCTCTCCAAGGAGGCCAAACAGGCGGGCGCCGACGGGCTGCTGCTCGTGACCCCCTACTACAACAAGACCTCGCAGGCGGGGCTGGTCCGCCACTTCCTCGCGGTCGCGGACACCGTGGACCTGCCCGTCATCCTCTACAACGTCCCCAGCCGCACGGGCATGAACATCCAGCCGAAGACCTACCTGGAACTTTCGAAGCATCCGAATATCGTCGCGGCCAAGGAGGCCAGCGGCAACATCTCGCAGATCGCGATGATCCGCAGCCTCTGCGGCGACGGGCTCGACATCTATTCGGGCAACGACGACCAGATTGTGCCGATCCTCTCGCTCGGCGGCAAGGGGGTCATCTCGGTGCTCTCCAACGTCGCGCCGCGCCAGACCCACGACATCTGCCAGCTCTATTTCGACGGCAAGGTCAGGGAGAGCGCCGATTTGCAGGTGAAGCTCCTGCCTCTCATCAACGCGCTCTTCTGCGACGTCAACCCCATCCCGGTCAAGGAGGCCGTGGCGATGATGGGCTGGCAGGCCGGCCCCTGCCGCCTGCCCCTCACCGGGCTCGGTGAGGAGAACCGTGAGCTGCTCAAACGGGAAATGAAGGCCGCGGGACTGATCTGAGGCCCCGCGCATCTGGAGGTTCAAATGAAAAGGATCGTACTATCGGGCTGTAACGGAAAGATGGGGCGGATGATCGCCTCCTGCGTCAAGGGGCGCGACGACTGCACCGTCGTCGCGGGCATCGACGTGAGCGGAGAGGTGCTGGACGCGTTCCCCGTCTTTACCTCCCCCGCCGGGTGCCAGGTGGAGGCCGACGTCATCATCGACTTCTCCCACCCCAGCGCCCTCGCTCCCCTGCTCGACTATGCCGCGGCCACCCGCACGCCCGCCGTTATCGCGACGACGGGGCTCTCCTCCGACCAGGTCGCGCTCATCCGCGAGACATCGGCGCGGGTCCCTCTCTTCTTTACCGCGAACATGTCGCTGGGGGTGAACCTGCTCGTCGAGCTCGCCAAAAAGGCGGCGGCCGTGCTGGGCGGGCAGTTCGATATCGAGATCATCGAGAAGCACCACAACCAGAAGATCGACGCGCCCAGCGGCACCGCGCTCATGCTCGCGGACGCGATCTCCGGCGTGCTCCCGGAGGAGCCGCAGTACGTCTACGACCGCCATGCGGTGCGCCGCAAGCGCGGCAAAAACGAGATCGGCCTGCACGCGGTGCGCGGCGGCACGATCGTCGGCGAACACGAGGTGATCTTCGCCGGGCGGGACGAGGTGCTGACCCTCTCCCATTCGGCGATGAGCAAGGAGGTTTTCGCCACGGGGAGCATCAACGCGGCGCTCTTCCTCTGCGGGAAGGAAAACGGCCTTTACAGCATGGGCGATCTGGTGTAAAAAGGATGGAGGATTGGATATGAACGGCGTATCGAAAATTACCGTGACCGAGGATGTGGCGCTCGTCACCTTCCGCAGGGTCCCCAACGACTTGGGGGTGCTCGCGTCGATCTTTACCCAGCTGGCGGACGCAAAGGTGAACCTCGACATGATCAGCCAGACGGCGCCCCAGGGGCACCGGATCGACATCTCCTTCACGCTGCATTCCAGCCAGCTGATCGAGGTGCTCGGGCTCGCCACCAGATTCCAGGCGGCGCACGAGCTCAAGCCGATGGTGAGCAATGGAAACTGCAAGATCGAGCTCTACGGAGAGGAGATGCGCGAGCGGTACGGCGTGGCCTCCGCCGCGATCGCCGCCGTCGCCGGGACCGACGCGGAGCTCACCCTCATCAGCACCGGCGAGGTGGAGATTTCCCTGCTGGTGCCGCAGTCGAGCTGCGACGAGGCGGTCCGCGCGCTTGAAGAGGCGTTCGGCGTCAAGGCAGACTGACCCCGGTTGAAACCGGAAGGCCCCGCAGCGGCGTTGCCGCTGCGGGGCCTTTTTACCTTCAGGTGTTGTGGTCGCTCTCGTGGAACTGTTTGAGGTTGCCGATCTTCTGCCGGCGCGCCTCCAGAATCTCCTCAATGCGGGCGAGCGGGATATCCTGCTGGGCCATCATCACGAGCAGGTGGTAGATGAGGTCGCAGATCTCCTCCTCGGTCTCCTCGTTTTTGCCGTTTTTGGCGGCAATGATGACCTCGCTGCACTCCTCGCCGCATTTTTTGAGAATCTTATCGAGGCCCTTTTCAAACAGGTAGCAGGTGTAGGAGCCCTCCTGCGGATGGTCGCGCCGGTCGAGCACCACCTCGTATAGGCCGTTCAATACGTCGTTCATCATGCTTTTCCCTCCCAGATCTCTTTAAAGAAACAGCTGTGCGCGCCGGTATGGCAGGCGTTGCCTGTCTGCTCCACCGTGACGAGCAGCGTGTCGTCGTCGCAGTCGGCGCGCAGGTCCACCACCTTTTGAAGATGCCCCGATGTCGCGCCTTTATTCCAAAGCTCCCGCCGCGATCGGCTCCAGAACCAGGTATACCCCGTCTCGAGGGTCCTTTGCAGGCTCTCGCGGTTCATGTAGGCGAGCATCAGCACCTCGCCGGTGCCCGCCTCCTGCACGATTGCGGGGATGAGCTCGGATTTCTGAAAATAGACGTCCAGATCACGCATCGCGCTGCCTCCTGACCGGGATATTTTTCGCGGCGAGGTGGTCCTTGACCTCCCCGACCGTCAATTGGCGGAAATGAAAGAGGGACGCGGCGAGCGCGGCGTCCGCGCCCGTCCGCTCGAAGACCTCGGAGAAGTGCTCGAGCTTCCCGCAGCCGCCCGACGCAATGACCGGAATCCGCACCGCGTCGGACACCGCGCGGGTGAGCTCGAGATCGAAGCCGTTTTTGCAGCCGTCGGTGTCCATCGAGGTGAGCAGGATCTCCCCCGCGCCGAGCCGCTCGCAGGTTCTTGCCCACTCGACGGCGTCGAGCCCCATGTCGATCCGCCCGCCGTTCACGACGACGGTGAAGCCCCCCTCCGGCCGCCTGCGCGCGTCGATCGCCACAACGACGCACTGGCTGCCGAACTGTTCGGCGGCCTCGCTGATGAGCTTCGGGTCCCGCACCGCCGCGGAGTTGACCGAAATTTTGTCCGCGCCCGCGCGCAGCAGCGCGCGAAAGTCGTCCACCGACCGGATACCTCCGCCGACGGTGAGCGGCACGAAGACGTTGCGCGCCGTCTCCCGCACGACGTCGATCATTGTGCTGCGGCCCTCGTGGGTCGCGGTGATGTCGAGGAAGGTGATCTCGTCCGCGCCCTGCCGGTCGTACTCGATCGCGCAGTCGACCGGGTCGCCGACCTCCTTGATGCCGACGAAGTTGACCCCTTTGACCACCACGCCGTCGCGCACGTCGAGGCATGGGATGATGCGTTTGGCTAACATGGTTGATCACCCGCCGTTTCGATAGCCTCCCGCAGGGAGAGGCTTCCCGTGTAGAGCGCCTTGCCGCAGATGACCCCGTGGAGACCGAGGCGTCCGCACGCCTCGATGTCGCGCAGGTCCCGCACGCCGCCGCTCGCGATGATGTTGCAGGAGACGGCCTTTTCGAGCGCGGCAAGCTGCTCCAGGTTGAGCCCGCCGAGCATCCCGTCCCGGGAAATATCTGTAAAGATAATCGTCTTGACACCCGCCTGCTCCATCTCTTTGGCGAGATCAAGATAGCCGACGCTACTCGTGTCGAGCCAGCCCTCGGTGGCCACCATTCCCTCCTTCGCGTCGATGCCCACGGCGATCCGGTCGCCGTAGGCGGCGGCCGCCTCCCGCACGAGGGCGGGGTTCTTGACCGCGATGGAGCCCAGGATTACCCGGGAAATTCCGTTTTCCAGGTAGTATTCGATCGTTTTCCGGTCGCGGACGCCGCCTCCCAGCTCCACCTTGAGCCCGGAGGTCCTGGCGATCTCCAGAAAGAGCGGCGCGTTTTTCACTTCGCCCTCCTTCGCTCCGTCGAGGTCGACCATGTGGATCCACCTGGCGCCCGCCGCGAGAAAGGACGCGGCGGTCTCCCCCGCGTCTTCGGCGACCTTGTGGGCCGTCGAGAAGTCCCCCTTCCGCAGGCGCACGCAGCAGCCGTCCTTGATGTCGATCGCAGGTAAAATGATCATTGGCACAACCTCGCAAAGTTTTTGAGCATGTTTAACCCCACTTCCCCGCTCTTTTCCGGGTGGAACTGCGCGCCGTAGACGCTGCCGCGGCAGACGAGCGCGGGGACGCGCTCGCCATAGACGGTGTGGCAGGAGATGTTTTCCTCCGGCGTATCCGCGCAGAAGGAGTGGACGAAATAGACGTAGTCGCCCGTCTTTGTCCCGCCGGTCAGCTCGCAGGGATGGAGCACCGTCAAATCGTTCCAGCCCATGTGCGGGATCTTCAGCCCGCCGGCGTCAAGAAGCCGCACGCTTCCGGGGATGAGCCCCAGCCCCTCGGTCTCCCCGAATTCAAAGCTGCGCTCGAAGAGCATCTGCATCCCAAGGCAGATGCCGAGCAGCGGCTTTTTTTGCGCCTCGGCCTGGATCACCGGGACGAGCCCGGAGGCGCGCAGGCGCTTCATCGCGTCGGGAAACGCGCCCACGCCGGGTAGGATCATCCCGTCGCACCCCTCTAGCATCGCCGGGTCGCGCGTGATGCAGAAGGTTTCGTTGAGATAGGTCAGCGCGTTCTGGACGCTGAAGAGGTTGCCCGCGCCGTAGTCGATGATCGCGATCATATCAGAGCACCCCTTTGGAGGAGAGCGCCCCTTCGCCCGCGGGGGAAACCGCGATGCGAAGCGCGTGCGCGGCCGCCTTGAAGAGGGCCTCGATCTTGTGGTGATCGTTTTCGCCGTAGGGCACGCGCAGGTGCAGGGTGATCCCGGCGTTCTGCGCGAAGGCGCGGAAGAATTCCCCCGTCATGCAGCAGTCGAACGCGCCGACCGACGGGTTCCGGTAGGCGCAGTCGAAGACGAGGAAGGGCCTGCCGCTGATGTCGAGCGCGCAGAAGGCGAGCACCTCGTCCATGGGGACCAGGAAGCTGCCGTAACGGGCGATCCCGTCCCGGCCGCCGAGCGCCTTCAGGAGCGCCTGCCCGAGCACGATGCCCACGTCCTCCACCGAGTGGTGGCAGTCGACCTCAAGGTCGCCGGTCATGTTGAGCGCAAGGTCGAAGCCCCCGTGCACCGCGAAGGCGGCGAGCATGTGGTCGAAGAAGCCGATCCCGCTCGTGCCGGTAAAACGCCCCTTGCCGTCAAGGCTGAGCGTCAGCTCGATATCGGTCTCCCTGGTCGTGCGCCGAATGGTGGATTCACGCATCGGTTTGGCCCCCTATCGTAAAATTCCCCTGAGGGTGGAAAGCAGCGCGCGGTTTTCGATCGGCGCGCCCGCGGAGACGCGCAGGCGGTCGCCCATCAGCCGCACGGCGATGCCGCGCGCCAAAAGCGCCTCATAGACGCCCTTGGCGTCGGTCAGGCGCAGGAACACGAAGTTCGCGCAGGTGGGCCGCACGTCGAGGATGTCGGATTTTTCCCCGGCGAGCGCCGAAAGCTCCCGGCAGAGCGCGTCCCGCGACGCCTTGATCTCATCCGCACAACCCGCGAGGTAATCGGGATGGCTAAAGAGCACACACCCGGCCGCCTGGGTCATCGAGTTGACGTTATAGGGGGATTTCGCAGCCTTGACGGCGCCGATCAGGACCGGGTTCGCGACGGCGAAGCCGAGCCGGATAGCCGCCATGCCGAACGCCTTGGAGCAGGTCTTGAGCACGATCAGGTTGTCGCGCTCCCCCGCCAATCGCAAAATCGAGCCCTCCGCAAAATCCATATACGCCTCGTCCACGACGACGAGGCAACCGGGCAGCCCGTCGACGATTTTGAGGACGTCCGCCCGCGTCGCCGCGAGCGAGGTTGGGTTGCAGGGATTGGAGAAGATGAGCAGCCGCGCGTCCGCCTCCCTCGCGCGGGCGATGAGCGCGTCCGCGTCGAGCGCGAGGGTGTCCGGGTCCTTGTCGATCGCCAGCAGGCGCAGCCCGCAGGGCTGCGCATAGAAGGAATACATCGAAAAATCGGGGCGCACAACCGCCATTGTGTCGCCCGGTTCGGTGAACCAGCTGACGATCAGCCCGATCAGCTCGTCCGAGCCGTTGCCCGCGACGACCATCGACGGATCAAC
Source organism: Anaerotruncus sp. (assembly GCF_057433415.1). Classification (NCBI taxonomy): domain Bacteria; kingdom Bacillati; phylum Bacillota; class Clostridia; order Eubacteriales; family Oscillospiraceae; genus Anaerotruncus; species Anaerotruncus sp. Next base: position 75,262 of record NZ_DBMDHH010000002.1, read on the forward strand.
GCCGAAGAAGGCGGCGCATTTTTCGCAGAGCTCCACCGCGTAGGGGTCGGGATAGCGGTTGAAGTCGACCGCCATGACCGCGGCCATGAGCTCCTCCATCAGCTCGGGCGGCGGCGAGAGGAAGCTCTCGTTCGCATCGAGCCGGATGCGGTAGTTCCCGGTCAGCGGATCGTAGGGAGTCAGGTTTTGGAGCTTTTGGGGAAGCTCATAGCGGTTACCAGACATCGGGAAACCTCACTTTGACAGAATTGGCGTGGGCGGTGAGCCCCTCCTTGTCGGCGAGGCGTACGATGGGCACCTGTGCCTCGGCGAGCGCCTCTCGGGTGTAGTAGAGGAAGCTCGACCGCTTGAGGAAGCTGTCCACCCCGAGCGGTGAAAAGAACCGCGCGGTGCCGGAGGTCGGCAGGACGTGATTGGGGCCGGCGAAGTAATCCCCCAGCGGTTCGGGCGAATGCTGCCCCAGAAAGAGGGAGCCGACGTTGTCGATCTTCCCGATGTATTCGAGCGGGTTGGCCGTCATGATCTCCATGTGCTCGGGCGCGAGCTCGTTGGCGAGCGCGATCATCTCCGCCTCGCTGCGGCAGACGATGATCATGCCGTAATCCGCGAGCGATTGGCGGATGATCCCGGCGCGGGAAAGGCTCTCCACCTGCCGGGAAAGCTCGGCGGCCGTCTCCTCCGCCACCCGCTCGCTCGTCGTGAGCAGGACCGACGAGGCGAGCACGTCATGCTCCGCCTGGCTCATCATGTCCGCCGCGAGATAGACGGGATTCGCGGTGTCGTCCGCCGCGATGAGAATCTCGCTCGGCCCGGCGATCATGTCGATGTCCACCGTACCGTAGAGCAGCCGCTTGGCGGTGGCCACATAGATGTTGCCCGGGCCGACGATCTTGTCGACGCGCGGCACCGACGCGGTGCCGTAGGCGAGCGCGGCGACCGCCTGGGCGCCGCCCATCAGGAAGACCCGGTCCACCCCCGCCACCGCGGCGGCGGCGAGGATGTCGGGGTTCGCGGTGCCGTCCTTTCGCGGCGGGGTGACCATGACGATCTCCCCCACCCCCGCGATGCGCGCGGGGATGCAGTTCATGAGCACCGACGAGGGATAGGCCGCCGTACCGCCCGGCACGTAGAGCCCGACGCGGGAGAGCCCGCGCACCCGCTGGCCCATGATGACGCCGTTTTCCTGCGTGTCGATGAAGCTCTGCTGCTTCTGGCGGTTGTGGAAGGCCGCGATGTTTTCCATCGCGGCGAGCATCGCGTTGACAAACTCGGGCTCCGCGAGGGTGAGCGCGTCGTTGATCTCGTCGCGGCTCACCTCGAAGGCTTCGGGACACCGCCCGTCAAATTGGATCGTGTATTCCCGCACCGCCTCGTCTCCGCGCTCCCGCACGGCGTCGACGATCTCGGTGACGGCCGCCGTCACCTTCCGGTCCACTTCCCCGCTGCGCCGCCGCAGCGACGCGAGCAGTTCCCATTCGGCGGCGCCGTCCGCCCTGACAATCGGTATCATTCCGTTTCCTCCCCGGCCAGATAGTCCTCGATGCGCGCGATCAGCGGCTCGATCTCCGCCTTGCGCAGCTTGAGGCTCGCGATGTTGACGATCAGCCGCGCGCTGACGTCACAGATGTATTCGGCGACCACCAGCCCGTTTTCCCGCAGGGTGGTGCCCGTCTCGACGATGTCGACGATCGCGTCGGACAGCCCCAGAATGGGCGCGAGCTCGACCGAGCCCTCGATCTTCACGATGCTGACGTCCATGTTCTTGCGTTCAAAGAAGCCGCGCGCCACGTTCACATATTTGGAGGCGATGCGCCGGGTGTGGTACCCTTCGTAGAAGTCGACCCCCTGCGGCAGGGCGAGCGCGAACCGGCATTTGCCGAAACCGAGGTCCGCCACCTCGTAGAAGGTGCCGCCCATCTCCATGATCGTGTCCTTGCCGACCACGCCGATGTCGCAGACGCCGTTGTCGACGTAGGTGGCGACGTCCGCCGCCTTGGCGAGCACGATCTCGAGATTCGTCCCCGCGACCGGCAGGATGAGCCTGCGGCCCTTCTCCCGGACGGCGGTGCAGTCGTAGCCGAGACGCTCGAACATCTCGACCGTGTCCTTTTCGAGCCGCCCCTTGGTCAGGGCGATGCGAATGGGTTTTATCATCGCGCGCCCTCCCCTTTCAGCGTCTCGACGTCGACCACCTCGATCGCGTCGTCCACGACGTGGAGCTGCCGGATGCCGCGCCTGCGCGCGTAGTCGGCGGCCGCGTCGAAGTCGTCGTAGACGCAGTTCTCCGCGACAAGGCCGTTCTCCGTCAGCGATTTGATGTAGTTGACCGCCTCGGGCAGGTGCCGCTCGTCGGAAAAGACGAGGATGTCGGGCGTCTGCGGAGCGGGTTCCCCGACGACCTGAGCCGCCGGGTCGATGTTCACCGCGAAGCCGGTCGCCGAGAGCGGCGCGCCGAATTCGCCGAGGAGGTTGTCGTACCGGCCGCCCGAGAGCACCGGCTCGCCGATGCCGTCGAAATAGCCGCGGAAGATGAGCCCGGTGTAGTACTCCGCCTGGTTGACCAGCCCGAGATCGATAATCACGCGGTCCTCCAGCCCGAGCTGGCGGAGGTCCTCGTAGAGCCCGTGCAGGTAGTCGAGGCACTCGAGCGCGCCGTTTTCGGAGAAGAGCTCATACGCCTTCCCGAAGACCTCCTCCCCGCCGAACAGCCGGGGCAGGTAGCCGAGCGCGGCCGCCGCGCGGCTGTCGCCGAAGGGCGCGAGCAGGTCGGAAAGCGCCGGGTAGTTCTTCTGCTCGATGCACTGGCGGATGGCCTCCTTGGTGTCCGCGCCGGCGTCGAGCGAATCGATCAGCGCCTTGAAATAGCCGATGTGGCAGAGTTCGATCCGGAAGCTCTCCCCGTTGATGTCCGAAAGCCCCGACGCGGCGAGCTCGACGATCTCGAGGTCGCTGCGCAGGGAGTTGGAGCCGATCAGTTCGACGCCCGCCTGGTAGATCTCGCTCGGTTTGCCGCGCATCGTATGCTCGACGCGGTAGACGTTTTCGCAGTAGTAGAGGCGCAGCGGCATCGGCATGCCGGTGAGGCGGGTCGCCACCAGCCGCGCGATCGGGATCGTGCAGTCGGGCCGCACGACCATCAGCCGCCCGCGGGTGTCCGAGAGCTTATACATGTTCTCCTGCGGGAAATGCGCAGCGGAGGAGCCGAACACGTCGTAAAACTCGATCGCGGGGGTGATGACCTGCCGGTAGCCGCGCGAACGGAACATCGCCATGAGGCGGCTCACTACCTCTTCCCGCGAGACGCACTCGTCGAAGAGCAGATCGCGGGTGCCGTCGGGGGTGACCTTATCGTAATGTTTCATGGGAACCTCCCGTTTTGCGTCTTGCTTTAACTTGCTAATATATTAGCATAGTGAAATATCCTTGTCAACACCTTGCACAAAGATTCTCCCGGTTTTTGCGCCAAACGTCCATTTATCGGCTCCCCGGGCGCCCCGCCCGCTACAAAGCCTCCACCGGCACGATTCAAAAGAAGGTGACCTGCGAGGTCGCGGGCAGGTCACCGAGCGCGCCCGCGGCGCGCAGCGTCTCGACGACGGCGCTGGAGACCCCGGCGCGGTTAGAGATGTCGTCCGCCGAGATGAAGGATTCCGATTTGGCCTCCTCCCACAGGCTCTTGGCGGCGGCCTCGCCGACTCCCTTGAGCGCCATGAAGGGCAGGCGGATCCTGCCATCCTCCACCTCGTAGAGCTTGTAGTGGCTCTTGTAGAGGTCGACCGGCAAAAATTCAAAGCCGCGCGCCTGGCACTCGTGGATGATCTGCAGCATGGTCAGCGTGCCCTCGTCCTTGGCGGAACGGTCGTTGCCCATCGCGAGCAGGTTCTGGATTTTGCGCTTGGTCGCGGATTTGCCCTGCACCGCCGCCTCGGCGTCGAAGTCGTCGCCGCGCACGGTGAAGATGACCGCGTAAAAGGCCAGCGGATGGTGCACCTTGAACCAGCAGAGCCGGATGGAAGCGATGTCGTAGGCCGCGGCGTGCGCCTTGGGGAACATGTATTTGATCTTGAGGCAGCTGTCGATGTACCACTGGGGCACCCCGTGCTCCTTCATCGCCATCATGTGCTCCTCGGTCAGCAGCTTGGGCGCGTTGCCCTTACGGGTGATCTCCATGATCTTGAACGCCATCTTGGGCTCCAGCCCCTTGAGGAGCAGATAGGTCATGATGCTGTCACGTGTTCCGATGACCTCGGAAATCGTGCAGGTCCTGTTGCGGATGAGCTCCTGCGCGTTGCCGAGCCACACGTCGGTGCCGTGGGAGAGGCCGGAGATCTGGAGAAGGTCGGAGAAGTTCTTCGGCTGCGCCTCGATGAGCATCCCGCGCACAAAATTGGTGCCGAATTCGGGGATGCCGAGGGTGCCGGTGTTGCAGTCGATCTCCTCCGCCGTGACGCCGAGCGCGTCCGGTTTCAAAAAAAGGCTCATAACTTCCGGGTCGTTCATCGGCACGTCGTTCACGTCGATGCCGGTCATATCCTCGAGGTACTTGTACATCGTCGGAACGTCGTGCCCGAGCTCGTCGAGCTTGAGGATCGTATCGTGCAGCGAATGGAAGTCGAAGTGAGTGGTCGTGATGTCCGAGTTGGCGTCGTCGGCGGGGCGCTGCACCGCCGTAAAGTCGAACACCTCGTGGTTGGAGGGCACGACGACCATGCCGCCCGGGTGCTGGCCGGTCGTCCGCTTGACGCCGGTGCAGCCGAGCGCGAGCCGCTCCTCCTCCGCGCGGGTCATCACGAGCCCGCGCTCCTGCGCGTACTTTTTCACAAAGCCGTAGGCGGTCTTTTCCGCGACGGTGGAGATGGTGCCCGCCTTGAAGACGTGGGTCGGACCGAAAAGCTCCTCGGTGTACTTGTGGATCTTGCTCTGGTACTCGCCCGAGAAGTTGAGGTCGATGTCAGGCGCCTTGTCCCCGTCGAACCCGAGGAAGGTCTCAAACGGGATGTCGTGGCCGTCCTGCTTATATTTCGTGCCGCATTTGGGGCAGTTCTTTTCGGGCAGGTCGAAGCCGGAGCCCACCTCGCCCTTGGTGAAGAACTCGCTGTGGCGGCAATTGGGGCAGTAGTAGTGGGGCGGCAGGGGGTTGACCTCCGAGATGCCCGCCATTGTCGCCACAAAGGAGGAGCCGACCGACCCACGGGAGCCGACCTTATAGCCGCCCTCCTCGCTCTTGGCGACGAGCTTCTGCGCGATCATATAGAGCACCGCGAAGCCGTGCTTGATGATCGAGCCGAGCTCCCGCTCGAGCCGCTTGGACACCAGCTCGGGGACCTGTCCCTCGTAGCCGTACATCTTCATCGTCCGCTCGCGGGTGATCCGCTGGAGGTCCTCCTCCGAGCCGGGGATCGTCGGGGTAAAGGTGCCGTTGGGGATCGGCTTGACGTCGCTTTCGATCATGTCCGCGATGCGGTTGGGGTTATCGATGACGACCTCGTGCGCCTTCTGGGGGCCGAGGTATTCGAACTCCCTGAGCATTTCATCGGTCGTGCGGAAGTAGAGGGGCGCCTGCTGGTCGGCGTCGGAAAAGCCCATGCCCGCCATCAGGATGGCGCGGAACTTCGCGTCGCCCGCGTCCATGAAGTGCACGTCGCAGGTCGCCACGACGGGGATGTTCAGCTTTTCACCGAGCTTCACGACCGTCTCGTTGAACTCCTTGATGCCGTTTTCATCCGGCACGGTGTTGTTGCGCACCATGAATTCGTTGTTGCCGAGCGGCTGGATCTCCAGATAGTCGTAGAACCTGGCGATGTCGCAGAGGTCCCCCCAGCTCTTGCCCTCGATGATCGCGCGGTAGAGCTGCCCGGCCTCGCAGGCGCTGCCGATCAGGAGCCCCTCGCGGTGCTCCATCAGCTTGGATTTGGGGATGCGCGGATGGCGCGAGTAGCAGTCGAGGTGGGAGAGGGAGACGAGGCGGTAGAGGTTTTTGAGCCCCGTGAGATTTTTGACCAGAATGATCTGGTGGTATGTAGGGGATTTTTTCACGTCGACCGCCGCGAGCGAGGTGTTGATCCGGTCGATGCTTTTGCAGCCCTTCTCGGATTTGAGGATGTCGATCATCCTCAGGAAGATCCGTGCGAGCATCTCCGCGTCGTCGCAGGCGCGGTGGTGGTTGAAGTCGCCCAGTCCGAGGTGCTTGGCGACGAGGTCGAGCTTGTGCTTTTTGAGCTCGGGGAACAGGGAGCGCGAAAGGATGACCGTGTCGATCGCGGTAAAGTGGTAGGGCATGTGGCACCGGCGCGCCGCCTGCTTCAGGAAGCTCGTGTCGAAGGGGGCGTTATGCGCGACGAGCACCGCCCCGTCCCCGCCGCAGAACTCGTAGAAGGAGGCGAGCGCCTCCGCCTCGGAGGGCGCGCCGCGCACGTCGTCGTCGGTGATGCCGGTGAGCTCGGTGATCTTGGGCGGGATCGCCCGCTCGGGGTTCACGAAGGTGTTGAAGCGGTCGACCACTTCCCCGCCCGACAGCTTGACCGCGCCGATCTCGGTGATCCGTTCGGTCGCGGCGGAAAGGCCGGTCGTCTCAAGGTCGAAGACAATGATTTCCCGGTCGAAGTCTCCGGCGGCATGTCCGCTCACCGCCTGCACGACGTCGTCGACGAAATAGGCCTCCACGCCGTAGATGATCTTGATGTCACCGCCCTTTTTGCGGATCGCGTTCTGGGCGTTCACCGCGTCGGGGAACGCCTGTACGACCCCATGGTCGGTGATCGCGACCGCCTTGTGGCCGAACTCGTAGGCGCGGCGGACGAGCTTATCCACCGGGGTCAGGCCGTCCATCGCGGACATGTTGGAGTGCATATGCAGTTCCACCCGCTTCTCCTCGGCGGTGTCGCGGCGGGGAACCTTCTTTACGGTGGCGATGCTGTCGGGGCGCAGGACGTTCTCATGGTCGAAACGGTCGTACTCGATCAGGCCGTACATCACGACGGTGTCCCCCACCTTGAGCTCGTCGAGCGCCTTGATCTTCTTGTCCATCCGCCCGATGACCTTGGCGCAGTAGGAGCCGGTGTAATCGGTGAAGTAGATCGAAAGGATGAGCGTCTTTTCGTCCCGGCTGGTACGCCGGTCGATCTTGAAGACGTCCCCCCAGACGGTGACGTTGCCGCTTTCGATGTTCACCCCCGCCATCTCGGCCGGACGGCCCTTGGGCGGGTTGCCGTAGAGCGCGACCATCGAGCCGGGCTCGAAGGGCAGGTCGTGCGCGTCGAAGCTGAGCCGCGCCGCCGCGGGAACGACGGCGCCGTTTTCGAGCTTCTTTTCCGCCCGCTGGGGCGAGGGCGGCGTATATTTGATCGGCGCCGGACGCGCCTTGTCCATCGTCTCATGGTAGATGTCGCTGTCGGGCGCGACCTCGAGCACCCCGTCGAAGAGGACCTGCACCTCCCGTCCAAACTCCTCGCGGATGACGGCGGAGATCTTCTGGCCGCAGTGGATCTCCTCGAGGAAGGGACCGCCGCCGTGGCTGAGGTAGACGCGCAGCGTGTCGCCCGAGAGGTCGGCGCGGCTGCCGGTGAAAAAGCCGTTGACCGGCACCCCCTCGCCGCCGAGGCGGGCGATGATCTCGGGCAGGTAGTCGCTCGAAAAGAGCCCGCCCGGATAGCGCGGGCAGACGGCCGCCGTGTCGAGGGTGAGCGCGCCCTCCAGCTTGCGGCCGAGCTCGGATAAGGCGCCGCGCGGCACCAGCTCGTCCAGCACGAGCGTGACGGTCAGCGCGCGCCGCGCCTGGTCGAGCCGCAGCCCGCAGATTTCGCCGCGCGCGGCGGCGCAGCCGGGGACGAGCTCTATGTAATCGCCGAATATCTCGATGAATGACGCCAAAACAGACAACTCCTCAAACCCTACAGTTTTTCAATCTCCTCAAGCAGCACGTCCACGATCCGGTCCTCGGGGTATTTCCCGGCCGGCTCCCCTTTTTTGAAGAGGAGCGCCTCCCCGTTTCCGCCCGCGATGCCGATGTCCGCTTCCCGCGCTTCTCCCGGCCCGTTGACGACGCAGCCCATGACCGCGACCTTGATGTCCTTGCGGCAGCCCGCCAGTGCCTCCTCCACCCTGCCCGCCAGGGAGATGAGGTCGATCTTCGTGCGCCCGCAGGTCGGGCAGGAGACGATCTCCGGCCCCCTGCCCCTGCCCACGGCCTTGAGGATGTCGCGCGCGGCGCGCACCTCCTCGACCGGGTCGGCGGTCAGCGAGACGCGGATGGTGTCGCCGATGCCGTCGCAGAGCAGCGACCCGATGCCCACCGCCGACTTGATGAGCCCCATGCGCGCGGTGCCCGCCTCGGTCACGCCGAGGTGGAGCGGACAGCCGAGCTGCTCCGCGGCCAGCCGGTAGGCCTCGATCATTGTCGGGACATGCGACGACTTGATCGACACGACGACGTCGGTGAAGTCGAACTTTTCCAGAAGGCGCGCATGGTAGAGGGCGCTGTCGACCAGCGCCTGGGGGGTCGGCGCGCCGTATTTCGCGAGGATGTGCTTTTCCAGCGAACCGGAGTTGACCCCGATGCGGATGGGCACCCCCGCCGCCCTGCACGCGTCCGCAACCTGCTTTACGCGGTCCTCCCCGCCGATGTTGCCGGGGTTGAGGCGGATCTTGTCCACCCCCGCCGCCACGCAGTCGAGCGCGATGCGGTAGTCGAAGTGGATGTCCGCGACAAGCGGAACGGAGACCGCCGCCTTGATCGCGGGCACCAGCCGAACCGCCTCCCGGTCGGGCACGGCGGCGCGGATGATGTCGCAGCCCGCGGCCTCGAGCGCCCGCGCCTGCGCGACGCTGCCCGCCACGTCCCCGGCGGGCACGTTCAGCATCGACTGCACGGCGATGGGACTTCCGCCGCCGATCGTCACATTCCCGATGTTCACTTTCCTTGTCATCCGTTCACGTCCCGTCTAAAAGAATCGCAGGATATCGTTGAAGGTCACCACCAGCATCAGGCCCATCAGCAGGACGAACCCCGCCGTGTGGATGATTCCCTCGTATTTCGGGTTGACCGGCCGGCGGATCACCAGCTCGATCAGCAAAAAGAGCAGCCGCCCGCCGTCGAGCGCGGGCACCGGCAGGAGGTTGAAGACGCCGATGTTGACGGTGATGAACCCCACGAGCAGCAGAAGCGTCTTGATCCCCGCCATGCTCGCCTGCCCGATGACCGTCGAAACCCCCACCGGCCCGGAGAGCTCCGCGAGGGTGAAGTTGCCGGTGATCAGGTTGATGAAGGACATCCACACCTGACGAACGATTGAAAACATCCATAAAATGGTATATTGCACGCTGCTCCAAAAGGTTTTGGGCACGGAATCGACGTAGAAGTCGAGGTTGATGACCTTGGCGCCGTCCTCCATGACCTGCATGCCGAAGTCAATATCCCTGAGCTCGAGCTTTTCCCCGCCGCGCAGGACGGTAAAGGTGACCACGCCGTCCTTGTCGCTCACCATGGAAAAGGAGATATCGTTGGAGGTGAAGACGCGGCTGCCGTTGACCCGGAGGATCCGGTCCCCCGCCTGGAGCCGCGCGTTGCTCTGCGCGCCCTCGTGGAATCCGCCGACCACCGTCGTAGGCAGGCTCTGCCGCATCCCGACGAGGATCGACAGGATGACAAAGCCCAACAGCAGGTTCATCAGCGCGCCCGCGCAGACGAAGAGGATCCGCTTCCACAGCCGCACGTTGCAGTAGGCGCGCGGGTCGGAGCTGTCCTCGTCCTCCCCCTCGACCGCGACGTAGCCGCCGATCGGCAGGGCGCGCAGGGCATATTTGGTTTCGCCGCGCTGGGTGGACCAGATCGCGGGGCCCATGCCGAGCGCAAATTCGTTGACCCGCATCCCCGAGAGCTTGCCGACCGTAAAATGGCCGAGCTCATGGATGAAGATGAGCAGCCCGAAGACGAAAACCGCGACAACGACCTGAAAGACAATACTCATAGAACGCAACACATTCCAATCCACATAAAATCGCCCGAATACGGCGGCGCTACTATCATAGTATTCTTACCGCCGCGCGCAATATTCCGGCGGATTACCGGCGCGTGCAGTACGCCTCGGCAAGCGCGCGCGCAGCATCCTCCGCCTCGAGCACCTCTTCCAGTGTGTAAAGCTCATCGGCATTACAGGAAAAACGCTCCAATATGTACCCGACGCACCGCCCGATGTCGAGGAATTTGAGCCCCCCGGCCAGAAAGCGCCCGACCGCGTATTCGTTGGCCGCGTTGACCGCGCAGGGATAGAGCCCGCCGCGCCTTGCCGCCTCGATGCAGATGTCCAGGCAGGCAAACGTCCCGCAGTCGGGTTTTTCGAAGGTGAGACTGCCGTAGTCGGTCAGCGACAGACGCCTCGCGTCGGTCGGCGCACGGTGCGGCCAGGTCAGCGCGTACTGGATGGGCACCGCCATGTCGGGCGTGCCCATCTGGGCGATCACCGCGCCGTCGGCGTACTCCACCGCCGAATGGACGACGCTCTGCGGGTGCACGACGATCTCGATCTGGTCGGGCGACAGCCCGAAGAGCCACATCGCCTCGATGAATTCGAGCCCCTTGTTCATGAGCGTCGCGGAATCGACGGTGATCTTCGCGCCCATCGACCAGTTGGGGTGCCGGAGCGCGTCCGCTGCGGTCATCCCTTCGAGCTCCTTGGCGGTTTTGCCGCGGAACGGCCCGCCCGACGCCGTGAGGATGATCTTTTTGAGCGCCGCGCGGTCGTTGCCCTGCAGCGACTGGAAGATCGCGCTGTGTTCGCTGTCGACCGGCAGCAGGTCCACGCCGTTTTCCTCCGCCGCGTCCATCACGAGCCGTCCGCCCGCGACGAGCGTCTCCTTGTTGGCGAGCGCGACCGTCTTTTTGGCCGCGATGGCGGCGAGCGTCGGCCGCAGGCCGACCATCCCCACCACCGCGTTGCACACCACGTCGACGCCGGGAAGCGAAGCGGCCTCGCACATCCCCTCGACGCCCGCCAGCAAGCGGATATCGGTATCCGCGAGGCGGGTCTTCAGGTCTGCGTAGGCCGTTTTGTCCGAAACGACAACACAGCGAGGGTGAAACTCCCTCGCCTGCGTTTCCAGCAGGGCGGCGTTCCTGTTTGCGGCAAGCACGTCGACCCCGTATCCGAGATTTTTACAGCAACGAAGCGTCTGGGTGCCGATCGAACCGGTCGACCCCAGAAGCGCGATTGTTTTCTTCAAATTCTGCCCCGCCTTCATTGATATGTACTCACGCCGCCAGATGGACGTGCTGGCTGAAGATGAACACCAGCGGCGCGACCATCAGCACGCTGTCGAACCGGTCCATGATCCCGCCGTGCCCCGGCATGATCGAGCCGTAATCCTTGACGCCGAACTGCCGCTTGATGACCGAGGCCGACAGGTCCCCGATCATGCTTGCCGCCGACAGGAAGGGCACGATGCAGAGCAGCGCCGGGACGTTGACCGCGATGGGAACGCCCAGCCAGCCCGAAACGGCGCCGTAGAGGAGCGCGACAAGCAGCATGGCGATCTCGGCGAAGACGATCCCGCCGATCGCGCCTTCCACCGTCTTTTTCGGGCTGATGACGGGCGCGAGCTTATGCTTCCCGAACGCGCGCCCCGTAAAATAGGCCCCCGTGTCGCTCAGCCAGGCGCTGCCCAGCGTCACGAGCACGTAGAAGATGCCCAGCGCCTTGCCCCAATGGTCGCGCATGTAAATCATCGTGGTCAGTGAAAAAGGCACCACCAGGCTGAAGAGGAAGCTCATCGCGATCTGCTCGATACGCAGCAGGCTGTGGCGGCGCAGCAGCACGGCGAAAATCGCCACCACATAGAGGTAGCAGATCGGCATGATGTGCCGGGCGATCCACTGCACGGAAAAAAGCGGGATCACCGCCGCGAACGCGATCGACAGCGCCGCCACGAGCTTATCCCTGGTGCAGCCGGTCGCGGCGAGCAGCTCGTAGACCGCCAGCGCGCAGATAAAGGCGATCACAAGGTTCGTCAGCACCGTATCAAAAAAGACAAAGACCACGAACAGCAGCACAAGGCCGATCATGGAGCTGATGATTCTTACCTTCATAGAACTCTCCCATCCTCCGCCGTTTTGCGGGGTGACATTTACAGGCCGCCGAACCGCCGCGACCGCCCCTGGTATTCTTCGATGGCGCGGTCAAGATGCCCGGGGGTAAAGTCCGGCCAGAGCACATCCATAAACACCAGCTCGGCATAGGCCGCCTGCCAAGGCAGGAAGTTGGAGGTGCGCTGTTCCCCGCTCGGGCGGATGATCAGGTCGGGGTCGGGCTGGCCGGCGGTGTAGAGCGCGCCGGCAAACGCCTCTTCGTCGATTTCGTCGGGAGAAAGCTCCCCGGCAAGGCATCTGCGCGCAAGCGCGCGCGCCGCGTGAACGATCTCGTCCCGGCCCCCGTAGTTGAGCGCGATGTTGATGGTGATCGCGGTGTTTTTGGCGCTCTCGGCCTCCGCGCGCGCCATCATCTCCCGGATATCGTCGGAAAGCGGGCCGCGTTCCCCCAGGAAACACAGCCGCGCGTCCTCCTCCCGGTGCTTGAACATCTCGTTCAGGTACCTGCGCAAAAGATCCATCAGCCCCTCCACCTCGTCCGCGGGCCGCTTCCAGTTTTCGGTGGAAAAGGCGTAGATCGTCAGGTAGGGGACGCCGATCTCCCGGCAGTATTTTGCGATTTTGCCAAAGGTATCCGCCCCGGCCTTGTGCCCCGCGCTGCGCGGAAGGCCGCGGCGGCTCGCCCAGCGACCGTTCCCGTCCATGATGATGCCGATGTGGCGGGGCAGGGTGCCGGCAGGCTGCGTATTCGACATGGATACACTCCGTTCCGGAATCAGATTTCGAGGATTTCCTTCTCCTTCTTCGCGGCAATTTCATCGATCCGCTTGCAGAATTTGTCGGTCATCTTCTGGGTCGCTTCCTCGAGGTCCTTCTGGTCGTCCTCGCTGATCTCGCTCGATTTTTTGAGCGCCTTAAACTTCTCGTTGGCGTCGCGGCGGATCGCGCGGATCGCGACCTTGGCCTCCTCACCCTGCTTCTTGATCTGCTTGCAGATCTCTTTCCTGCGCTCCTCGGTCAGCGGCGGGAAGACGATGCGGATGACGGAACCGTCGTTGGTGGGGTTGATGCCGATATCAGAGGCCTGGATCGCCTTTTCGATCGGCTTGAGGGTGGATTTGTCCCACGGCTGGATCACCAGGATGCGCGCCTCCGCCACCGAGATCGCCGCCATCGCCTGGACCGGCGTGGGGGTGCCGTAGTAGTCGACCGTGATCTTGTCGAGCACGGCGGGATTGGCCCTTCCGGCGCGGATGGTCGCGAACTCGCCCTCCAGCACGCGGATGGTCTTTTCCATCTTTTCGTTATAGGGGTTCAGCCGTTCATTCATCTGAGTCATCCTCCTTCACGATGGTTCCGATATTTTTGCCTTCGATCGCGGCCAGGATGTTGTCCGGGTCGGCGAGGCTGAATACAAGGACGGGAATCCGGTTGTCGCGGCACATCGCGGCGGCCGTGCTGTCCATCACGCCCAGCCCCTTCTCCAGCACCTCCTGGAAGGAAACGTTGTCATACCGCACGGCGGTGTCGAACTTGTTGGGGTCGCAGTCGTAAACGCCGTCCACCATCGTCGCCTTGAGGATGATGTCCGCGTCGATTTCGGCGGCGCGCAGAGAAGAGGCGGTGTCGGTCGAAAAATAGGGGTTGCCGGTGCCGCAGCCGAAGATGACGACCCGGCCCTTTTCGAGGTGGCGGACGGCGCGCCCGCGGATGTAGGGCTCGGCGATCTGCTGCATGGTGATGGCGGTCTGCACCCGCACGGGCACCCCCAGCGCCTCAAGCGCGTCGGCCAGCGCGAGGGAGTTCATGACGGTGGCGAGCATCCCCATGTGGTCGGCGCGGGTGCGGTCCATGCTTCCCGCGTCCCTGCCGCGGAAAAAGTTGCCGCCCCCGACCACGATCCCGATCTCGGCCCCGAGCGAGGCGCATTTTTTGATACTCTCGCAGATGCCGCGCACGACGCTGTAATCGATGCCGAATTTTTTCTCCCCGGCGAGGGCTTCCCCGCTGAGCTTCAGCAGGACCCGTTTATACTTCAGTGGCATACATGACCTCCCGGAATGGTTATTTTTGACGCTTCCGCGCCCCGTTTATGCAATCCGGCCCGTGGGCCGGAGGGGGAAATTACATCCCTTCTATTTTACAATAATCACCCGTCAAAGTAAAGGGCGCGCCGCGATTAATTTCCCCCACCCATACAAAAAAGGCGGCCGGATAACCGGCCGCCTTTCGACGGGAAAATCTTTATTTGATCATGCTGGCAACTTCGTCGGCGAAGTTGTCCTCGCGCTTCTCAAGGCCCTCGCCCTTCTCATAGCGGACGAAACCGGTGACCTTGATCGAGCCGCCGAGCTCCTTGGCGGTCTCCTCGGTGTACTGCGCCACGGTGATGTCGCCGTTCTTGACGAACGGCTGGTCCAGCAGGCAGTTCTCCTTGTAGTACTTGCCAATGCGGCCGTCGACCATCTTGGCGATGATCTGGGCGGGCTTGTTCTTGAGCTTCTCGTCGTTGGCGATCTGCGCGGTGAGGATCTCCTTCTCCTTCTCGATGACGTCCGCGGGAACGGAAGCCTCGTCGAGGAAGAGCGGATTGATCGCCGCGACCTGCATCGCGACGTCCTTCGCGTAGGCCTGGAAGCCCTCCTTGTCCGCGACGTCGGTCTCAAAGGTGACCATGACGCCGATGCGGCCGCCGCCGTGCACGTAGGTGACGAGCGGGCCCTCGGCATAGGTGAAGCGGCGGACCTTCATGTTCTCGCCGATCGTGAGGATCTTGTCGCGGAGCTCCTCCTCGACGGTCATGCTCATGCCGACCGCGGGGAGCTTCAGAAGCGCGTCGACGTCGGCGGGCTTGTGGGCCGCGACGGTCTTGGCACAGGATTTGACGAAGTCCATGAACTTGTCGTTCTTCGCGACGAAGTCGGTCTCCGAGTTGACCTCGATCACAACGCCGACCTTGGTGTCGTCGTCGACCATCGCGAGGACGACGCCCTCGGCCGCAATGCGGCCGGCCTTCTTGGTGGCCGCGGCGAGCCCCTTCTCACGGAGAATCTCAACCGCTTTTTCCATATCTCCATCCGCTTCGGTCAGAGCCTTTTTGCAGTCCATCATGCCGCAATTGGTCTGCTCACGCAGCGCCTGTACGTCTTTTGCAGTGAATGCCATTCGTGAAACCTCCATATATCTTTTATTCGTCCAAAAAGCCGGGATTACTTGTCGGCGGGAGCCTCGTCGGTTTCGTTCTCCTTCGCGGCGGCCTCTTCCGGGGCGACCTCGGTGCTGCCCTGGCGGCCCTCGATGAGGGCGTCGGCCATGGTGGCGCACAGCAGCTTGACGGCGCGGATCGCGTCGTCGTTGCCGGGGATCACGTAATCGATCTCATCGGGATCGCAGTTGGTGTCGACGATCGCGACGATGGGGATGCCCAGCTTGCGCGCCTCGGCGACGGCGATCTTCTCCTTGCGGGGGTCGACGACGAAGAGGGCGGACGGGAGCTTCTTCATGTCCTTGATGCCGCCGAGGAACTTCTCGAGCTTCTCGATCTCAAGGTTGAGCTTGCTGACTTCCTTTTTCGGGAGCAGCTCGAAGGTGCCGTCCTCCTGCATCTTGCGCAGCTGCGCGAGGCGGTCGATCCGGCGGCGGATGGTCTTGAAGTTGGTCAGCATGCCGCCGAGCCATCTGGCGTTGACATAGTAAGCGCCAGCGCGGGTGGCTTCGTCGCGGACGGAATCGCCCGCCTGCTTCTTGGTGCCGACGAACAGGAGGTTCCCGCCGCCCGCAGCCATGTCGCGGACGAACATATAGGCCTCGTCCAGCTTTTTGACGGTTTTCTGGAGGTCGATGATGTAGATGCCGTTGCGCTCGGTGAAGATGTAACGGGCCATCTTCGGGTTCCATCTCCGGGTCTGGTGGCCGAAGTGGACACCCGCCTCCAACAGTTGTTTCATTGATACTACGCCCATGATAAATTCCTCTCTTTCGGTTAAATTCCGCCACCACGTTCATCTCATCCCATCATCCCGGACCGGGACACCGATCAGATGATCGCGCGGTGTGTGTGTTACCAGCAGTATGCCAGCCGTAATATATTACCACAAAGAGAGGAAAAATGCAAGTATGAATTTCCCGCCGCACCAATATTTTGCACGGTTTCGGGGCGTTTAGTCGTCCTCCAGGATGCGGAACCACTTTCCGCGCCCGCCCGACGTATTTTCCTGCGCCGGAAGGGTGTGGTTGACGAGGATGGTGTCCTCCCCGATCACCTCGATGTCCTGCCAGCGGATGATGGTGTCCTCCTCCCGGCCGAGCAGCCCGAAAAAGCGCAGCCTGCCGCGGATGACGATCGCCGTGACCGCGGCGGCCGCCGTGTCGATCTCCGCGTCCGAGACGTACCCGAGCTTGCTGCCGTTGCGCACGTTGATGACGTATTTGTTCCGAAGGTCCCCCATCCGGCAAAACATGGCCCTTCCCCCTTGTGCTGATTTGATAAAAGTATATGTGCGCGTTTGGGGAAATAGTTCTTCCGCCAATCAATTGACATTTGGTTGGAAATCCCTTATGATAAACTTTATGAACAATTTGTAAACCCCGCAAACGGAAATCCCCGGCAGAGCAGGGACCTGCCGGGACGGAGGTGTTTTTGTGCAAAGGGAAAAATTTTCTTCGCGGCTCGGCTTCCTGCTGATCTCGGCGGGCTGCGCCATCGGGATCGGCAACGTCTGGCGGTTCCCCTACATCACGGGACAGTACGGCGGCGCGGCGTTCGTGCTGATCTACCTGTTCTTCCTCGTCATCCTCGGCCTGCCGATCATGGTGATGGAGTTCTCGGTCGGCCGCGCCAGCCAGAAGAGCGCCGCCCGCTCGTTCGACGTGCTCGAGCCCAAGGGCAGCAAATGGCACCTGTATAAATACGGCGCCATGCTCGGCAACTACATGCTGATGATGTTCTATACGACCGTCGGCGGCTGGATGCTTATCTACTTTGTGAAGATGGCGGGCGGCGAGTTCGTCGGCAAGACCCCGGAAGAGGTCGGCGGCATCTTCAACGGCATGCTCGGCGACCCGCTGCTCATGATGATCTGGATGGTGATCGTCGTCGTGATCGGCTTCAGCGTATGCTCGATGGGGTTGCAGAACGGCGTGGAAAAGATCACCAAGGCGATGATGAGCTGCCTGCTGCTCATCATGGTCGTGCTCGTCGTGCGCTCGGTCACGCTGCCGGGCGCGGGCGAAGGACTCCGGTTCTACCTCATGCCCGATTTCGGCAAGATGGCCGACCAGGGCATCACCACCGTCGTCTCCGCCGCCATGGGGCAGGCGTTCTTCACCCTCAGCCTCGGCATCGGCGCGATGGCCATCTTCGGCAGCTACATCGGCAAGGACCGCTCTCTCACCGGCGAGTCGATCAGCATCACGCTGCTCGACACCTTCGTCGCGCTGATGGCGGGCCTGATCATTTTCCCCGCCTGCTCGGCGTTCGGCGTCGACTCGGCGCAGGGCCCCGGCCTCGTCTTCGTCACCCTGCCCAATATCTTCAACGAGATGCCCGGCGGACGGGTGTTCGGCGCGCTCTTCTTCGTCTTCATGTCCTTCGCCGCCCTCTCGACCATCATCGCGGTGTTCGAGAACATCGTCTCCTTCGGCATGGACCTGTGGGGCTGGACCCGCAAAAAGACGGTTGCCGTCAATTTCGTGGCGATCATCCTGCTTTCGATCCCCTGCGTGCTCGGCTACAACCTGTGGAGCGGCTTTGTCCCGCTCGGCGCGGGTTCCGCGGTGCTCGACCTCGAGGACTTCATCGTCAGCAACAACCTGCTGCCGCTCGGCTCCCTCGTCTACCTACTCTTCTGCACCTCCCGGTACGGATGGGGCTGGAAAAACTTCCTCACCGAGGCGGACACCGGGAACGGCGTCAAATTCCCCAAATGGTCGCGGATCTACGTCTCCTACATCCTGCCGATCATCGTGCTGATCCTCTTCGTGCAGGGCTACTGGGACAAGATTTTCAAGGCGCTGTTCATGCGCTGATCCATGAAAAGAAAAAGGAAGCCGCCCGCGGGCGGCTTCCTATTTTAGATGTGTTTTTTGATCCAGTCGAGCGCGCCCTTTTCCAGCCGGGAGACCTGCGCCTGTGAGATGCCGATCTCCTTGGCGACCTCCATCTGGGTCTTGCCGACGAAAAAGCGTAGCGTGAGGATCCTCTTCTCCCGATCGCCGAGGCTCTTCATCGCCTCCTTGATCGCGATCTCGTCCATCCAGTCGCTCTCGCCGCCCTTGTCCCCCACCTGGTCCATCACGTAGATCGTGTCCCCGCCGTCCGAATAGACCGGCTCGTAGAGGGACATCGGCTCGACGATCGCCTCGAGCGCGAGCACGACGTCCTCCTTTTTGGCGCCCATCTCCGCCGCGATCTCGTCGACGGTCGGCTCCTTGGAGTTGCGGTTGATGAGCGTCTCCTTCGCCTGCATCGCCTTATAGGCGAGATCGCGCAGCGAACGGCTTACCCGCACCGAATTGTTGTCGCGCAGGTGGCGGCGGATTTCCCCGATGATCATCGGCACCCCGTAGGTGGAAAAGCGCACGTTCTGGTTGGGATCGAAGTTGTCGATCGCCTTGATCAGTCCGATGCATCCCACCTGGAAGAGATCGTCCAGATTTTCGCCGCGGTTGGTGAACTTCTGCACGACCGACAGCACCAGCCGCAGGTTGCCGTTGATCATCTCCTGGCGCGCCTGCTGGTCCCCCTGCCGGATGCGCTTCAACAGCTCAATCTTTTCCTTTTCCTTTAAAACGGTCAGCTTGGCCGTATTGATCCCACAGATTTCCACCTTGTTGTAATACACGTTTCGCACCCCGCTCACCCGAATCTTTCTAAATTCAGTATGAGCAGGGGAATTTGCAAACATACGCTTTCCAAAAATTGCTTGACCGGCGCGGCAGCATTTTCCGGGACGCGCAGGAAGGCCCCGGCACGGAGATTCCGTGCCGGGGCCTTCCTGTAAAGCGGGGTGCCGTTACAGGGTCTTTTCCAGCTCCTTCTTGAGCTTTTTGATGATGCGCTTTTCCAGCCGCGAGATATACGACTGGGAGATACCGATGATGTCCGCGACCTCCTTCTGGGTCTTCTCCTCGCTGCCGAGCAGGCCGAACCGCAGCTTCATGATGAGCTGTTCGCGCTCGTCGAGATGGCTGATCGCGCCGAGCAGGAGGTTCTTTTCCGCCTCGTCCTCGATGGGACGGTTGATGCTGTCCGGATCGGTGCCCAGAATATCCGAAAGAAGCAGCTCGTTGCCGTCCCAGTCGATGTTGAGCGGCTCGTCGATCGAGATTTCGTTCCTGTGCGACTGGTTTTTGCGCAGGTGCATGAGGATCTCGTTTTCGATGCAGCGGGAGGCGTAGGTGGCCAGCTTGATGTTCTTCTGCGGGCAGAAGGTGTTCACCGCCTTGATCAGCCCGATCGTCCCGATCGAGATGAGGTCCTCCACGCAGATGCCGGTCGACTCGAATTTTTTGGCGATGTAGACGACCAGCCGCAGATTATGTACCGTCAATGTCTCCTTCGCGCCCTCGTCGTTCTCCTCGAGCTTGCGGAAGACGATCTTTTCCTCCTCCTTGGAGAGCGGAGCGGGCAGCGTCTCCGGGCCGTTGATGTAGTAGGCCCGCCGCCGCCACAGCCGCCGGATGATTTCGCGCAGCCGCCCGAACAGCCCGGCCGCCCGCGCCCGTAATGTCGTGATCAAATAAATACGCCCCTTCCCTAATGCGCCCGGTCGATGATCTGCGGGTTGATGAGCGCCTGGTATTCCCCGCTGATCGGTTCGCGGCTCGCCGCTATGTAGACGTCGGAGGTCCGGATCGTCCTGCCTCCTCCGGTGATCTGGATTTCATCGGGCCGGAACCCCTCGAGCGCCCCCTCCCCCGTCACCGTCCGGCAGGGGATCACCCGGAAGCCCGCGTGCTCGGGCGGACGGACCCGTTCCGCCAGCGTCCGGTCGCAGACGATGACCGGCGCGCCGGAAAAAGGCTCCCGCAAATCGCTGCCGGTATCCGCAAGCCCCTTGCAGGAGACCGCCCTCCCGCCTGCCGTCACGGTGATCTCATAGAGCCGGTGCTCGTCGACCCGGCCCGCGAAGAGCCGCTCGAAGAGCAATAGGAGCAGGTAGGCGGCGGTCGTGGAGAGGATGAGCGCCAGCACGGAGATGTCGAAGTAGACCACGCCGTTATAGAAGATCATCCCGGCGGGCGCGAGCAGGTGGGAGAGCGCCAGCATGAGCCCCGCGAAGAGGAAGCTCACCGCAAAGGTCACAAAAAGGGCCTTTGCGAGCCTCTGCCACGGGCGGACGCCGAAGGCGGCCGCCGCCATCGCCAGGGCGAGCAGGATTTTATAGAGGGCCTGGAACCACATCCCGACATAGGGCAGGAAGATGACGAGCGACCCGAGCGCGCCGACGAGCGCCCCGGCGCACAGCCTCCAGCGGCATGTCACCACGCCAAGCAGCTTGGCAGAGGCGAGCAGGAGCAAGAGATTGACGATATAATTCACCACCACCAGCACATCGGCATAAACTGTCATAACCGCCCCGCCCCCTCGAAAAGTTCCAAGCTGATATTGTCCAACAGGACTATTATAGAGAGCGGACAAGTTTTGTTTCTGTCGAAATCGCGGGACAAATCATCGGATTTCTCCAAAGCCCCGCGCGGGCTAACACGATGGGCCCCTCCCGCATACAATGAGAGAGAACAGCAACTGTATCTGAGCGTCCGGCGGGGCTCCCTGCCCGCCCTTTCCTGCCGCACGGGACCGCGCGCGGCGTTCTTATCCCTGTGAGCTGTGCTTTTGATACATTTATTCTGAGAAAAAGGTGTGATCGTTAATGGCTTGTTGTTGTAACAACAGGAACCGCTGCAACTGCGGCTGCAACTGCTGCCGGAAAAAGATGGACGAATGCCGCATCCAGCCCGTCAGCGGATGCCGTCCCAACAGCGACTGCTGCTGGTATCCGGTTGATGTCACGTCCGACAACGGACGCCAGATGAGGCTTTGCTGCGACCAGAGCGGCTGCTGCGGGATGTTCCCCGAGGACTGCCGGAATACCTTCTGGCCCGACTTCGCCCATCCGCGGTGGCTCTGCTGCAAGGACCTCTACTGCGCGAGGAGAAAGTGCGGCTGCTGACCTCCCGGTCTCGGGACCGCGCCGCCCGTGCAGAACATAAAAAAGGTGCGCAGCAACCGCTGCGCACCTTTTTTATCGCTTTACAACCATACGGCCGCCCCGACTACTGATAACAGTCCGGGTCGGGCGCCGGCACCGCCTCGAGCAGCGCCCGTGTATAGGGGTGGCGCGGACGCCCGCAGACCTCCGCGGTCTCCCCCAGCTCGACGAGCTTTCCCGCCCTCATGACGCCGATGCGCCCGCAGACCCGCCGCACCGCGGCAAGGTCGTGGGAGATCAGCAGGACGGACATGCCCCGCTCCCGCCGCAGGCGCAGGAAGAGGTTCAAAATCTGCGCGCGTACCGACATGTCGAGCGAGGCGGCGGGTTCGTCGGCGAGCAGGAGATCGGGGTCGGGCGCGAGCGCCCGCGCCACCGCGATCCGCTGCTGCTGCCCGCCCGAAAGGCCGCCCGGAAAGCAGCCGGCGAGCTCTTCGCCGAGGCCGACCAGCCCGAGCAGTTCGCGCGCCCTTTCCCTGCGTTCGGCGCGCCCGCCCCTGCGCAGGATATCGAGCGGCTCGCAGATCAGCTCCTCGGCCGTCATGCGCGGATTGAGGGAGCCGGACGCGTCCTGGAAGATCATCTGGAAGCTCCCCATGAGGCGGATTTCTCCGTACTCCGGACGGCAGAGCCCGGCGACGCAGCGGGCGACGGTCGATTTGCCCGAGCCGCTCTCCCCGACGAGCCCGAAGAGTTCCCCGCGCCCGATCGAAAAGGACACGCCGTCGACCGCGCGGATCTCCGCGCCGCCCGACAAAAAGCGTTTTTGCAGCCCGCATACCGAAAGCCGCGGCTCATCCACCGGCGCTCACCCGCCTTTCCCCAATCCCGGCGGGCGGGTCGACGCGCGGCGCGTCGGGATGCAGCAGCCAGGTCGCGGCATAGTGGGTATCGGAAACGCGGAAGAAGGGCGGCTCCTCCCGCCAGTCGACACCCAGCGCCCAGGGATTCCGCGGGGCAAACGCGTCGCCTGCGGGTGGATGGAGCAGGTCGGGAGGCGCGCCTGGAATGCTGAAGAGCTCCCCCGTCCCCTCCGGGGAGGGAACGGACGCGAGCAGCCCCCAGGTGTAGGGATGGCGCGGGTCGTGGTAGATTTCCTCCGCGGTGCCGATCTCGACGAGCCTGCCCGCGTACATGACGGCGACGCGCCCGGCGATCCGGGCCGCCGCGCCGAGGTCGTGGGTGATAAAGAGGATCGCCGTGCCCGTCTGGTGCTGGATGTCCCGCAGCAGATCGAGCATCTGCGCCTGCACGGTCGCGTCGAGCGCGGTGGTCGGCTCGTCGGCGACAAGCAGCTTCGGGCCGCAGGCAAGCGCCGACGCGAGCACGCAGCGCTGGAGCATCCCGCCGGAAAACTGGTGCGGATAGTCGCCGTACCGCCGCGCGGGTTCGGGGATGCCGGTCAGGGCCATCAGCTCGAGCGCGCGCGCCTTCGCCCCGTCGCGGGAGATCCCTCCGTGCGCGCGGGCGGCGCGGGCGATCTGGCTTCCCACCGGCAGGGAGGGGTTCAGCGCGGACATCGGGTTTTGCAGCACGAGCGCGATCTCCTTCCCGCGGATCCCCTCGAGCTCCCGCTCGCCCATCGCGGCGAGGTCCCGCCCCGCGTAGAGGATGCTCCCGCCCGCGACCCGCCCCCGGTGGGGCAGCAGGCCGAGCAGGCTCTTGCAGAGCACCGACTTGCCGCAGCCGCTCTCCCCAACGACCGCGAGCGTCTCCCCCGCGCAAAGGGAGAAGGAGACGCCGCGCACCGCCCGGATGACGCCGCGCGGGGAGTCAAACGCGATCTTCAGATCCCGCACCTCAAGCAGCGCGTCCATGGTCATTCCCCCTTCAGGCGAGCGTCCAGTCTTTGACGTTCCAGAAGATGCCCACCCCGTGGTGGCCGAGGACCGTGTCGGGCGCGATCCCCTGCACCCGGTCCTTCGCGACGTAGACGGCGTCGGCATAGGCCAGGAAGGTGTAGGGCAAATCGTCGGTCAGCGCCTCCTGGAACGCCTGATAGTATTTCATCCGGTCGGCGGAGACGTCGGTGCCGCGCGCTTTCCCGAGCAGGTCGTCCACACGGGGGTTGGAGTAGTTCCCGTAGTTGGCCGCCTGCCCAGTGCCGAACACCTTGTAGGTGTGGTCGTCGGGGTCGAAGGGGCTTCCCCAGCCGATCAGATAGGCGGCCTGCCCCGCCCAGTCGATCTCGGAATCGATCGAAACGGTCACGTCCGCGCCCGCCTCGGAGAACTGCTGCGCGCAGATGTTCGCCATGTCGACGCGCACCGGGTCCCCCTCGGGGCAGTGGATCGTAAAGGCCAGCCGGTCGCCGTCCTTCTGGTAGACGCCGTCGGAGCCCTGCCGCCAGCCCGCCGCTTCGAGCATCGCACGGGTCTTGACCGGATCGTACTGGAACTTTTCAACGGCGGGATTGTTGTAGGGGCCGGACTGGAGGGGCGAGTAGGCGGGCCGGCCCTTGCCGAGCAGGACGCTGTCGACGATCGCCTGCCGGTCGACCGCGTAACTGAGCGCGTTGGGCAGCTCGCGGTATTTGGCGAAGAGCGGATGGCTGAAGTTATAGAGGACCCCCCGGTAGTCGGAGGTCTTCATGTCGTAGACGGTGAAGCCCTCCGCGTCCCCGAACGACCGCGCGTCCTGCGGGGACACCTGCGCGAGGTCGAGCTCCCCCGACCGAAGCTGCATGGCGCGCGCCTTCTCGTCGGGCACGATCTTGAAGATGATCCGGCCGATCTTCGGCGTGCCCGCGTAGTAATCGGGGTTGCGCTCGAGCACGATGCTCTGGCCCGCGTCCCATGAGACAAGCTTGTAGGGGCCGGTCCCGACCGGCGCCTGGTTGAAGGGGTCGGTGACGAGGTCCTTCCCCTCGAGCAGGTGCTTCGGGAGGATTCCGATCGCGAGGTAATCGAGCATCGCGGCGTTGGGTGAGGAAAGCGTGATCCTCACGGTGTGGTCGTCGGGCGTCTCGATCGCCGCGATGTCCTCATAGTTGGAGGCGATCTCCGAAAGGTTCTCGGGGGCGAGGATCGCTTCCAGCGTGAACTTTACGTCTGCGGCGGTGAACGGTTCGCCGTCGTGCCATTTGACGCCCTTCCGGAGCGTAAAGGTGTAGGTGAGGCTGTCGCGGTCGTACTCCCACTTTTCCGCCAGCCCGGGGATGATCTTGTTTTCCCCGTCGCGGGCGGTCAGCCCCGAAAAGAGCAGCAGGTTCACTTCCCCGTGCTCATAGAGCGCGGGGTTGATGCTCGTGTAGTCCCCGCTGCCATAGACGAGGGTCGTTTCTTCCGGTTCCCCGCCCGCCGCGCCGCAGCCCGGCAGGAGGAAGAGGACCGCCGCCAGCAGGACGGCGAGGAGGCGCGTTACAGATTGCTGCATGTTTTGTTACCCTCCCTGCGGATGTAATTTCCAATGTCGGTGATGGAGACGAGCGTCGTAATCAGAAAGACGCCCGGTATGACGATGACCCACCAGCTCCCGGACAGGAGCGCCCGGTCGGCCTGGGAGAGCAGGCTCCCCCACGAGACGACGCCGACCGGCAGGCCGAGCCCCAGGAAGCTGAGGGTCGATTCGGTTGCGATCGCCGCGCTGATGTTGGTGACGACCATGAACATGAGGGGCGACAGGAGATTCGGCAGCAGGTGCCGCCGCAGGATGTGCCAGAAGCCCGCCTTCATCGTGCGCGCCGCGAGGACGTAGGCGCTGTGCCGCAGCCTGCGCACCTCTCCGCGCACGACCTGCGCCATCTGCATCCAGCCGGTCACGCCGACGACCAGCGCGATGCCCGCCGGGCTTTGGCGGCCGATGACCGCCTGCAAAAAGATGACGAGCAGGATGGACGGCACCGAGAGGGAAAGCTCGATGAAACGCATCATCGCGGCGTCCGCCTTAGCGGGCGCGACTCCGCTGACGCTGCCGTAGAGCAGGGCGATCGCGGTTGATATCGCGGCCGCGAGGCACCCCACGAGGAGGGACACCCGCCCCCCGTGCCAGATCATGGAAAAGAGGTCGCGCCCCATCGGGTCGGTGCCGAACCAGAATTCCGGCGAGGGCGGCGCGCCGATGTGCGATAGGTCGAGGTATCCGGGGTCGCGCGGCGCGAGCGCGCCCGCGAGGGCGCACCCCAGCAGGATCAGCCCGAGCAGGCAGAATGCGGCCCACGGCCGTTTGGCGCGCGGCTTCGGTGGCGGCAGCGGCGGTGCCGCGCCGGGGGGCGCGGGCGCGAAGGAGAAGTCGCCGGGCAGAAAATTCATCGCGCGCCCCTCCCCCTCATGCGCGGGTCGAGCGCCCCGCCCAGCGCCCGCGCCGCCATGCCCGCGAGCATGACGACCGCGCCGGTGATAAGGCAGAGGACGAGCAGCATGTTGTAGTCGTGATATTTCGCGCTTTCAAAACAGAGTGTGCCCAGCCCCGGATAGGAAAACACCTTTTCCACGATGTAGGTGCCGCCCAGAATATGCGGGATCGACACCGCCATCAACCCGAAATAGGAGGGCAGGACGTTGCGCAGGCACTGGGTGAAAAGGATTTTGCGGCGGCTGAGCCCCTCCGCGCGGCAGAGCAGGACATAGTCCTGCCGCACCTCGTCGAGCAGGCGGTTGCGGATGAGGTAGGCGTAGTACCAGAGGTGCCCGAGCACCAGCACGGCGAGCGGCAGGACGAGATGGCGCAGGCGTCCCAAAAGGTCGTACGGCCTGCCGATGTCGTAGGCCCCGCTCGAGGGCAGCAGGCCCAGCTCGACGCTGAACAGCAGGATCAGCAGAAGCGCCAGCCAGAAGGAAGGGATGCAGCCGGTCACGGTGCCGATCCGCCGGACGGCGCGGTCGGCCGGCGAATCCTCCCGCAGCGCGCAGAAGGCCCCCAGCAGCAGCGCCAGCCCGAAGGTCAGCAGGTAGGCGGTCACGCCGAGCAGCAGCGTGTTCCCGTAGACGCCGCCGATCACCGTCATCACGTCCCGCTTATACTGGAAGGAGACGCCGAAGTCGCCCCGGAGCGCGTTTTGAAGCCACGCGCCATACTGCACGATGATCGGTCGGTCCAGCCCGAGCCGGTCGAGCGCGTCGGCGCGCTCGGATTCGCTGAGGCGTTCCGCGCTCTCGCCGTAGTAGGAGCGCAGCGGGTCGCCGGGGGAAAGCCGCGAGAGGAAAAAGACCGCGAGGGAAAGCAGAAACAGCGCCAGCACAAACCCCAGCGCCCGCCTGACCGCATTTTTCACCGCGCGCTTCATCTTTTCACCCTCCCCCGCCAAATTTGACGCAAAAGAAAAAACCATGAAAAATCCCCCGCGTTGCCCGCGGGAAAATCTTCATGATTTCATTCGTCAAATCGTCTATACTGCCTGCCGTCCCTTCGTGGGCGGCGCACGCGTCCGCTTCTGCGGACCTCACTAAGGATACCCGAATGAAACGGATTTGTCAAGCAGCCGCGATTGACAAACCGGTCCCGTTATTGTAAACTGGTAACGCACAGGAAGTGCGCTGTCTGTGGTCAAGCCACGGAGAAAACCGCCAGAAGGCTCACGCTTCGTGAGCCTTTTTTTGTCGACAGGAGGTCTTTGGGATGCCTCTCGAATCCTTTTTTGCCGCGCACCCGCGGGTAGCGGTCGCGTTCTCCGGCGGGGTGGATTCCGCTTACCTGCTCTACGCCGCCAAGACGGCGGGCTGCGATGCGGCCGCCTACTTTTTGAAGACGCCCTTCCAGCCCCGGTTCGAGCTGGAGGACGCCCAAAAGCTCGCGGGCCAGTTCGGCGTGCCGCTGCACATCGTCGAATACGACGTGCTTGGAGTCCCCGGCGTCGCGGAGAACGGGCCGCTGCGCTGCTACCACTGCAAGCGCGCGCTCTTCACCCGACTGTGGGAGGCCGCGCGCGCCGACGGATTCGAGGTGCTCTGCGACGGCACCAACGCCTCGGACGACGGCAGCGACCGGCCGGGCATGAAGGCGCTCGCGGAGCTTGGGGTGCGCTCCCCCCTGCGGGAGGCGGGCCTCTCCAAGCCGGAGATCCGCCGACTTTCCCGCGAGGCGGGGCTTTTCACCCACGATAAGCCCGCCTATGCCTGTCTTGCCACCCGGGTCCCCACCGGCACGCCGATCACCCCCGGCCTGCTGGAAAAGACCGAACGCGCCGAAAACGCCCTCTTCTCCCTCGGGTTCACCGATTTTCGGGTGCGTTTTTTTTGCGGCGCGGCGCGCATCCAGCTCCCGGAGGGGCAGCTTTCCCGCGCGCTTCTGGCGCGGCAGTCGATTTTGGACGCGCTATCCCCCGATTTTGACGCGGTGCTGCTCGATCTGCGGCCGCGCGGTTAAGGAGACGACTTGATGGAACAGGACCGGATTTTACAGATTTTGCAGGAGGTCAAAGCGGGGGCGGTCACGCCCGAGCAGGCGATGCTGGACCTGAAGATGTGCCCGTTTGAGGATCTGGGCTACGCGAAGGTGGACCACCACCGCGCCCTGCGGCAGGGCATCCCCGAAGTCATCTTCGGCAGCGGCAAGACGCCCGGACAGATCGTCGGCATCACCCGCTCGATGCTGGCGCGCGGCAGCGGCGTGCTCATCACGCGCCTCTCTCCCGAGGCGGCGGAGGCGGTCGCGGCGGAAATCGAGATCAGCTACGACCCCGTCTCCCGCATCGCCTTCGCCGGGGAGCGTCCTGCGCCCGACACGGGGGGGCGGATCGTCGTCGCGACGGGCGGCACGAGCGACATCCCCGTCGCGGAGGAGGCCGCCGTCACCGCCGAGTCGCTCGGCAACCCGGTGGAGCGGCTCTACGACGTGGGGGTCGCGGGGCTGCACCGGCTTCTCGCAAGGCTGGACGTGCTCATGAGCGCCCGCGTGGTGATCGCCGTCGCGGGCATGGAGGGGGCGCTCGCCAGCGTGATCGGCGGGCTGTGCGACTGCCCGGTCATCGCCGTGCCCACCAGCATCGGCTACGGCGCGAATTTCGGCGGGCTCTCCGCTCTGCTCTCGATGCTCAATTCCTGCGCGAGCGGCGTGTCGGTCGTCAACATCGACAACGGCTTCGGCGCGGGCTATCTTGCCAGCATGATCAACCACATGGGAGGGACGAAATCATGAAGACGCTCTATCTCGAATGCCAGATGGGCGCGGCGGGCGACATGCTGATGGCCGCGCTGCTCGAGCTGCTGCCCGATCCCGCGCCCTTTCTCGCCCGGATGAACGCGCTGGGCATCCCCGGCGTGGAGATCACGCGCGAGCCCATGCAAAAATGCGGCATCACCGGCACCCACGTCCGCGTCAGGGTGCACGGCGAGGAGGAGCAGAGCGAGGACGTCGGCGGCCATGCCCATCCCCATGTGCAGGAGGCGCCCCACGTCCATGAGCACCCCCATGAGCACGACCACGGAGAGGCTCCCCATGACCGCGGGCATCTTCACGAGCATGAGCACGGCGGGGAGGCGCCGCACACGCACGAACACGACCACGAACACGGAGAGGGCCACAGCCATCCGCACGGGCATCATCACTACAGCTTTTCCAATATCCGCGCGCTGATCGAAGGATTCGACCTGCCCGCCGAGGTCCGGTCGGACGCGATCGCCGTTTACCGTCTCATCGCCGAGGCGGAATCCCACGCGCACGGCGTTGCGGCCGAGGAGGTGCATTTCCACGAGGTCGGCTCGATGGACGCGGTCGCGGACATCGTCGGCTGCTGCCTGCTCTTCCACCTGATCGGCGCGGACCGCGTCGCCGCCTCCCCCGTCCACGTCGGAAGCGGCTTCGTGCGCTGCGCGCACGGGGTTCTGCCCGTGCCCGCGCCCGCCACCGCCCACCTTTTGCGCGGCGTGCCCGCCTACGGCGGCGAGGTGCGCGGCGAGCTCTGCACCCCGACCGGCGCGGCGCTGCTGCGGCACTTTGTTTCCTCCTTCGGCCCGATGCCCGTCATGGCGGCGGAAAAGATCGGCTACGGCATGGGCAGCAAGGAATTTGAGCGCGCCAACTGCCTGCGCGCCTTCCTCGGCGAGGAGGACGGCGGCATGGACGAAACCTGCGAGCTCCGCTGCAACCTCGACGACATGACCCCCGAGGCGGTCGGCGCGGCGGTCGACCTGCTCTTTGCTGCGGGCGCGCTCGACGTCTTCCTGACCCCCATCCAGATGAAAAAGAACCGGCCGGGCGTGATGCTCACCTGCCTTGCCCGCCCCGCGCAGAAGCAGGCGGTGGTCGACGCCATGCTCCTGCACACCTCGACCCTCGGCGTGCGGGAGCACACCTGCCGCCGCACGGTGCTGCGGTCCTCCCTTTCGACGGTGGACACCCCCTACGGCCCCATCTGCGTCAAGCGGAGCAGCGGCCACGGGGTCTCCAAGGAGAAGCCGGAGTACGCCGACGTGCTCGCCGCCGCCAAGGCGCACGGCGTTCCGTTTGAAACGGTCTGGCGGCATGCCGTCGCCGCCTGCGAATCCGAAGCATGAAAGCGAAAAACACCCGCCGGCCACTTGGT
Source organism: Anaerotruncus sp. (assembly GCF_057433415.1). Lineage (NCBI taxonomy): Bacteria > Bacillati > Bacillota > Clostridia > Eubacteriales > Oscillospiraceae > Anaerotruncus > Anaerotruncus sp. The sequence goes on from NZ_DBMDHH010000002.1 coordinate 105,014, forward strand.
GGCCGGCGGGCGTTTTGTCATTTCCCCATCCTGCGGCGGATGGAATTCAAAAGGCCGTCCGCGTCGATGATCTCTTTTATAAACGCGGGGAAAGGCGCGGCGGTGTAGTTTTCCTCCCGCGTGAGGTTTCGGATGACGCCCGTATCGAAGTCCACCTCGACGCGGTCGCCGTTTTGGATCGCGTCGCTCGCCTGCTCGCACTCGAGGATCGGCAGGCCGATGTTGATCGCGTTGCGGTAGAAGATGCGCGCGAACGTCTTGGCGATCACGCAGGAGACGCCGTTTTCCTTGATGACCATCGGCGCGTGCTCGCGGGAGGAGCCGCAGCCGAAGTTCCAGCCGCCGACGATCATGTCGCCCGGCCGCACCTTTTTGACGAACTCCGCGTCGATGTCCTCCATGCAGTGGGAGGCGAGCTCCCCGCGGTCGGAGATGTTGAGGCAGCGCGCGGGGATGATGACGTCGGTATCGATGTTGTCCCCATATTTGTGGACGGTTCCGGTAGCTTTCATTGGTTGATTCCTCCCTTACAGGCTGTCGGGGCCGGCGATCTTCCCGGCCACGGCGCTGGCCGCCGCGACGGCGGGCGACGCGAGGTAGACCTCGCTCTTCACATGCCCCATGCGGCCGACGAAGTTGCGGTTGGTCGTCGCGACGCACCGCTCCCCCTCCGCGAGGATGCCCATATAACCGCCGAGGCAGGGGCCACAGGTCGGCGTCGAGACGGCGCAGCCCGCCTCGATGAAGTCGGAGAGGTATCCGGCCTCCATCGCCTCCTTGTAAATCTGCTGGGTGCCGGGGATGACGATGCAGCGCACCCCGTCCGCCACCCTCCTGCCGCGCAGGATTTCGGCGGCTGCCGCCAGGTCGCTCATGCGGCCGTTGGTGCAGGAGCCGATGACCACCTGGTCGATCCTCACCTCCCCGACCTCGTCGATCGTCCGGGTGTTCTCCGGCAGGTGCGGGAAGGAGACGGTCGGTCTGATCGCGGAGAGATCGATGTCATAGACCGCGTCGTAGACCGCGTCCGGGTCGGGCGCGCAGATCTCGAAGGGACGGTCCACGCGGCCCTTTTCATAGGCGAGCGTCACCTCGTCCACCTCGAAGATGCCGTTTTTCGCGCCCGCCTCAATCGCCATGTTCGCGATTGTCAGCCGGTCGTCCATCGAGAGGTTTCCCAGCCCCTCGCCGCCGAACTCCATCGATTTGTAGAGCGCGCCGTCCACGCCGATCATCCCGATGATGTGCAGGATGACGTCCTTGCCGCTCACCCACCTGCCCGGCTTGCCGGTCAGGTTGAAGCGGATGGCGGAGGGCACCTTGAACCAGCACTTGCCGGTGGCCATCGCGGCGGCCATGTCGGTCGAGCCGAAGCCGGTCGAGAAGGCCCCGAGCGCGCCGTATGTACAGGTGTGACTGTCCGCGCCGACGATCAGCTCGCCCGGCGCGACGATCCCCTGCTCGGGCAGCAGCGCGTGCTCGATGCCCATGCGGCCCACGTCGAAGAAATGTTCGATGCCGTATTTCCCGGCGAACTCCCGGCAGCGCTTGGAGAGCTGAGCCGCCTTGATGTCCTTGTTGGGCACGAAGTGGTCGAGCACGATCGAGATGCCCGTTTTGCTGTAGACGCTGTCGAAGCCGTACTTTTCAAACTCGTCGATCGCGACCGGCGTGGTGATGTCGTTGCCGAGCACCATGTCGACGTCCGCGTTGATGAGCTGGCCGGGCGCGACGGAGTCGAGGCCCGCTTTTTTGGCCAGAATCTTCTGGCTCATCGTCATTCCCATGTCAATTCCCCATTTCCATCAGAGTGTTTTCCACCGTCTGCGGCTATGATACCATGGACGCGCAGCGTGAATGGTATAATCGGCCATGAAGGCGGGAGCGGGCGCGGCCCGCGTATCGCCTTGGCCATAAGCCGTATAATAAGCCGCTTTACGGCTATTATATCATGGCTTTTTCTTCCATCGCAATCGCCTTGTTGATTGCGTTGACGTAGGCGCGGATGGAGGATTCGAGGATGTCGGGGCTCAGGCCGCGCCCGGTGACCGTGTGGCCGTTGCAGCTGATCTTGCAGATCGCTTCGCCGAGCGCGTCCTCGCCCTCGGTAACCGCCTGCATCGTCCAGTTTTCCAGCTTGGTGTCCATCTTGACGATGCGGTCGATCGCGTTGAAGGCCGCGTCGATCGGGCCCTCGCCGCGCGCCACATGCTCCTTTTCCTCCCCGTCGTCCCGTACGAGCCGCACGACCGCCGTCGCGGAGATGACGGTGCCCGAATTGACGACGAAGCTCTTCAGCCCGTAGGTCTCCTTCACGTCGGAGATCGCCGCGTTGCCGACGAGCGCCTCGATGTCGCGGTCGGTGATCTCCTTCTTGCGGTCGGCCATCTCCTTAAAACGCTCGAACGCCTCGGCGATGTCCTCGTCGGACATCCGGTAGCCCAGTTCGGCGATCCGGTCGGCGAACGCGTGCTTACCCGAGTGCTTGCCGAGCACCATCTTGTTCTGGTAGATGCCCACGTCGTCGGGACTCATGATCTCGTAGGTGGTGCGTTCGGCGAGCACGCCGTGCTGGTGGATGCCGCTCTCATGCGCGAAGGCGTTCGCGCCGACGATCGGCTTGTTGGGCGCGATTCCCACGCCGATGATCGTGGAGAGCAGCTTGCTCGTGCGGTAGATCTGGCGGGTGTTGATGCCCGTTGTGCATCCGTAAAAATCCCCGCGGGTCCTGAGCGCCATGACGATCTCGTCCATCGCGGCGTTGCCCGCACGTTCGCCGATGCCGTTGACGGTGCATTCGACCTGCGTCGCGCCCGCCCGGATGCTCTCCAGCGTGTTCGCGACCCCCATGCCGAGGTCGTTGTGGTTGTGGACCGAGATGTCCACGGCGGGATTCTGGAGGTGCGCCTTTACATAGGCGACGAGGTCGTACATCTCGTTCGGGGTGCTGTAGCCGACCGTGTCGGGGATGTTGATTGTCGAGGCGCCCGCCGCAATCGCCGTGTCGAACACCTTGACGAGGAAGTCGCGGTCGCTGCGGGAGGCGTCCTCGGCCGAAAATTCAACGTCCGGGCAGAGGCTGCGCGCGAACCGGACCATCTCGGCGACGCGGGCGACGACCTGGTCGGGGGTCATCTTGAGCTTGTATTTCATGTGGATGTCGCTCGTCGCGAGAAAGACGTGGATGCGCGGATGCGCGGCGTGCCTGACCGCGTCCCACGCGCGCTGGATGTCCCCCTCGACGCAGCGCGCGAGCCCCGCGACGGTGGAATTCTTGACGATCTTGGCAATCGCCTCGACCGCCCGGAAGTCGTCGGGCGACGAGACCGGGAAGCCCGCCTCGATGACGTCCACGCCCAGCCGCTCGAGCTGGCGCGCCATCTCCAGCTTCTCGTTGAAGTTCATGCTGCATCCCGGGGACTGTTCCCCGTCCCGCAGGGTGGTGTCGAAAATCTTGACCGTTCTTGTGCTCATGGTGATTTCCCCTTTCCCGTAATCAGATTTCGAGAAACGTCAGCGCGGATCGCGGAGAAAACAAAAAAACCTTCGCCTCTCCAAAAAAGAGACGAAGGTTTTGAAAAACTTCCGTGGTACCACTCTCATTGACCGCCATAGGCAGCCCGCTCGACCGCATCCAACAATGCGCTCCCCATCTAACGGCGGGGTTCCGTCCGGTTCTAATCGCAAATGGAGCTTTCGACCGGCAGCTCGGGGGCGAGTTATTCACATTCGCGGCACCGCCTCGCACCGGCCGGCGGCTCTCTGCAAACGCGCGGGATGTGTTTTGTTCCCCGTCAACACCTTTGACGTATTCATCTTGTTAGACATGATAACGCGCAAAGCCGCGTTTGTCAAGACGTAAATTTCCCAAAATTTTCAACGCATCCGGCGGAGCACCGTGGCCAGCGGTTTACCAAGCGCGACGGTCAGCACCGCGGCGATCACCGCCTCAAGCACGCCGTTGAGCCCGATGACGCCCATGATCACGCCGAGCAGCGCGGTCCGCGCGATCCCCTTGGCGGCGGCGTAGCTCGCGCCGAAAAAGAGGTAGATGCCGCCCATTACAAGGCCGGTATTCGTAATCGCGCCGACGATTCCCGCGCCGAGGAACGCGGCCGTATCCCCCTTGAAGGCCCTGCGCAGCAGGCGGAAGACCCACGCGGAAAAGACGCCGATCAGCACCCGCGGCAGGATCGCGATGACAAGGCTCCACAGGTTCCCGCTGTATTCGGGGGTGAGCGAATAGAAGGGCGTGAACACAAAGGAGGTAATCGTCGGCTGGAAGGTGTTGGTGATCACGCTGAGCAGCCCAAACACGCCGCCCAGGATGCCTCCCGCGAGCGGCCCCATCAGCACGCCGCCGAGGATGACCGGGATGTGCAGGGTCGTCGCCTTGGTCACGCCGAGCGGGATGAACCCGAGCGGCGTGAGGGTCAGCACGATCTCCATCGCGGCCAGCAGCCCCAGCATCGAGAGATATTTTGTGCGGGAAAGGGATTCCTTCATCTCGCCGCCTCCCAGCGCGCCAGGGTTCAGCCCAGCAGGACCTTGTGGTAGATTTTCTTGCCCTTTTTGAGAATCACGTGGCCCTTTTCAAAGGCGTCCGTGCCGATTTCAACTGTAAAGTCAGAAACCTTTTCATCGTCGACAGACACGCCGCCCTGCTGGATGAGGCGCTTGGCCTCCCCCTTGGAGGGCGCGAGCCCGGTCTTCACGAGCAGGTCCGCCACCGCGATCCTCCCACCGGCAAGGTCAGCGGCCGAAAGGGTGGTCGTGGGCATGTCGTCGCTCTGGCTGCCCGCGCCGAAAAGTGCGCGCGCGGCGGCCAGCGCCTTGTCGGCCTCCTGCTGGCCGTGCACCATCTTGGTCAGCTCGTAGGCGAGCGTCTCCTTGGCCTGGTTGAGCTGGCTGCCCTCCCAATCCTCCATCGCCTCGATCTCCTCGATCGGCAGGAAGGTGAGCAGCTTGAGGCAGTTGATAACGTCGGCGTCCGCGACGTTGCGCCAGTACTGGAAAAACTCGTAGGGCGAGGTCTTCTCCGGGTCGAGCCAGACGGCGCCGTTCTCCGTCTTGCCCATCTTCTTGCCCTCCTTGGTGGTGAGCAGCGTGAAGGTCATGCCATAGACCTCGTCGCCCGTGACGCGGCGGGTCAGGTCGATACCGCCGAGGATATTGGCCCACTGGTCGTTGCCGCCCAGCTCCATCCGGCAGCCGTAGTCGCGGTGCAGCTTTAAGAAGTCGTAGCTCTGCATGATCATATAGTTGAATTCCAGGAAGGAGAGCCCGCGCTCCAGGCGGGTCTTAACGCTGTCCATCGTGAGCATCTGGTTGACCGAGAAATAGACGCCCACGTCGCGGAGCAGCTCGATGTAGTTGAGCTTGCAGAGCCAGTCGCCGTTGCGGAGCATGAGCGCCCTGTCGTCGGAAAAGTCAATGAACTTCTCCATCTGGCGCTTGAAGCACTCGGCGTTATAGTTGATCGCCTCCGGCGTGAGCATCTTGCGCATATCGGTGCGCCCGGTCGGGTCCCCGATGAGGGTGGTCCCCGTGCCGAGCAGCGCGATCGGGCGGTGTCCCGCGAGCTGGAGGCGGCGCATCACAACCAACTGAAGAAAGTGGCCGACATGGAGGCTGTCCGCAGTCGCGTCGAACCCGATATAGAAGGTGACCTTCTCGTTATTCAGAAGCTCCTCGATCTTTTCCGGGTGGGTCATCTGCGCGATCAGGCCGCGTCGGGTTAATTCTTCAAATACTGTCATCGATCTTTCCCCTTGTTAAAATTTCTTTGTTACCATCCGCTGGGCGGATTTTTACCAGTATAGCATGCAAAAGCACAAAGTACAACCCCTACCGGAAGGCCCCGTCCGCCTCCCGCAGCATCTCGCGGGCATGTTCGAGCGCGATTTCGCTGAGGGTTTCGCCGCCGGTGATGCGCGCGAGCTCCCGCACCCGGTCCTCCCCCTCGAGCGGGATGATCGACGTGAAGGTGCGGTCGCCGCGGGCCGTTTTCGAGATGAGCAGGTGGTGCTGCGCGTGGGCGGCGACCTGCGCCAGATGGGTGACGACGATCACCTGCCGGTCCGCGGCGACCTGCCGCAGCTTGTGGCCGATCTTCTGGGCGGCGCGGCCGGACACGCCGGTGTCCACCTCGTCGAAGATGAGGGTGCCGATGTCGTCCCGCCCGGCCATCACGTTCTTGACCGACAGCATGATGCGCGCGAGCTCGCCGCCCGACGCGATCTTCGCGAGCGAACGCGGCTCCTCGCCGACGTTGGTGGAGATATAGAGCTCCAGCTCGTCGATCCCGTCGCCGGAGAGCGGCTTCTCCTGGCGGCGCACCGTGAGGGTCACCGAGGGCATGTCCAAAAAGGCGAGCTCCTCCATCACCCGCGCGGTAAACCGCCCGGCGGCGTCCCCGCGAGCCGCGGAGAGCTTTTCGGCGCGCGACGCCGCCTCGGCAAGCAGCCCCGAAAGCTCCTGCTGGAGCTGCCGCGCGCGCTCGTCCGACGTCTCGATCTTCCGGAGCTCCGCCGCCGCCCGGTCACGGAAGGCGAGGATCTCCTCCACCGTGCCGCCGTATTTCTTTTTGAGGCCGTAGAGCAGGTCGAGGCGGTTTTCGATTGCGTCGAGCTGGCGCGGATCGCAGTCGAACCCCTCGAGCAGGCCGCGGATGTCGCTTGCAAAGCCCTCGAATTCGTAGGAGAGCTCGGTCAGCCGCTCGCTGACCGGCCGGGCCGCGTCCATATACCGGGCGGCCCGCTCCATCTGCTCGACCAGCGCGCCGAGCTGGGAGGAGAGCCCCGGCGTTTCGTCGTCCCCGTCGAGCACCGCGAGGCTGCCGCCGAGCGCCTCGGTGACGGCCAGCGCGTTCTTGAGGAGCTTGCGCTGCGCGCGCAGCTCGTCCTCCTCCCCCGGCGTGAGCTGCGCCGCGTCGATCTCCCCGATCTGGTAGCCCAGCAGATCGATGCGGCGCGCCTTCTCCGCCTCGTCGGTGTCGATCTGCTCGAGCTCCCGCCTGGCGGCGGAATAGGCGCGATAGGCGTTCCGGTATTCCTCCAGCATCGGCTCCAGCTCGCCGTACCCGTCGATGAAGCCGAGGTGCTTTGCCGGGGAGAGCAGCTGCTGGTTGTCGTGCTGGCCGTGCACGTTGATGAGGTGCGCCGCAACGGTTTTGAGGATCGCGGCGGTGGCGGGCCTGCCGTCGATGCGGCAGGCCGATTTCCCGTCCGCCGTGATCTCCCGGCTGATGAGCACGCCGTCCTCCTCGGGCGGGTATCCCGCCTCCCCGAGCGCGGCGGCCGCCGCTGGCGAAAGCCCAGTGAAGAGGGCGGAGATGACCGCCTTCTCCTCCCCCGTGCGGATGATCTCCTTGGAGGTGCGCTCCCCCAGCACGGCGTTGATGGCGCTGATCAGGATCGTTTTCCCCGCGCCCGTCTCGCCGGTAAAGACGTTGAGGCCGCCGGTAAAATCGATCGCCGCCTCGCTGATCACCGCGATATTCTTTATGTAGAGCTGTGAAAGCATCTTCTCACCCCGTTATTCCGGCATTGAAAACGCGCCGCCCCTACTGGCCGGCGCTCATCATCTTGCGGAGCTGCAGCACCAGTTCGCGCGCGTTGTGGTCGTCCCGCATGACCATGAAGATCGTGTCGTCCCCCGCAAGGGTCCCGACCACGCCGCTCCAGTGGAGGGTGTCGAGCGCCGCGCAGACGGCGTTCGCCATGCCGGTGAAGCATTTGATCACCAGCATGTTGCCCGCCGAATCGATCTCCTTGACCGACTCGGAGAAGATCAGCAGGAACTTATTGGACATTTCGCTTTTGGGAAGGTCGGCGTGCGCCGCGTAGTGGTATTTGCCGTCGGGGGTCAGCGTCTTGACTAGCCGCAGCTCCTTGATATCCCGGGATACGGTCGCCTGCGTCACCGAAAAGCCGCTTTCGCGCAGCAGGCCCAGCAGCTCGTCCTGCGTGTCGATCGGCCGGGAATTGATGAGTTCCAGGATTTTGGCGTGACGTTTTGCTTTCATACGATTCTTCCCCTTCGCCGCTGCGCGCCGGCGTCAATTTGTCCGTGCTCCGTCCTCGCCGCGCGCAGCCGGTGGACGGCGGGGACCCCTTCGCACGGGGCCTAACCCCGCGCCTTCAGCTTTTTCCCGAGGATGTCGGTGAAGCTCTTCTCCGGGAAACTGATAAACCGCGCCGCCTTCTCCGAGCGGCGGATATGCACCGTCCGGTCCGCGCCGAGCCCCGCGAAGCTCTCCCCGTCCACGCTGACGAGAATGCTGTCGGGGTTGTTGACGAACCGGCTGCGCACCGTGAGTTCCATGTCGGGCGAAAGGAGCACCGACCGGTCGTAGAGGGAGTGCGGGCAGATGGGCGTCAGAAGGATCGTGCCGATCGCCGGGTCGACGATCGGGCCGCCCGCCGAGAGGGAGTACGCCGTCGAGCCGGTGGGCGTCGCGAAGATGAGCCCGTCGGCGCGGTAGCTGCCGACCGGGCGGCCGCCGCTTTCGATATCAAGGTCGACCAGCCGCGAGAGCTCCCCCTTGGAGATCACGACGTCGTTGAGGGCGTGGCGCACGCCCGGGACCCCGTCGATCTCCACCTCGAGCAGCATCCTGTCCTGGATCGTGTAATCCCCGCTCGAAAGCCGCGCGAGGTATTCCAGCTCGTTGGGCTCCACCTGCGCGAGGTATCCGAGCCTGCCCGTGTTGATCCCGAGGATCGGCTTTTGGTATTCGACCGCGTGCTTGGCCGCGTGCAGGATGGTGCCGTCTCCGCCGACCGTGACGACCACGTCGCAGGCGGCGATCTGCCGGTCGAAGGCGCCGTAGCCGACCTCCCCGAACTGGCCCCGGAACCGCTCGTCCATGACCGGCACACACCCGGCGGCGCGCAGCTGCCCGATGATCGCCTTCATCAGCCAGACAGTATTATATTTGGACAGGTTCGGCATGATTAATACGGTTTTCTGCTCCATCCGCACCACATCCCTTCCAAAGATTCAGTCAAGCGCCGCGTGGGAACGCTCCACCAGCGCCGCGATCTCCTCACGTTCCGGGAGGGAGCCCCCCTCCTCCCTGCGGAGGTACATGAGGTATTCGATGTTGCCCTCCGGCCCCTTGACCGGCGAAAAGTCGAGCCCGGCCACCGAAAAACCGTTCTCCGCCGCGTAGCCGACGGCGTTTTCCAGCACCTCCACATGGGTCGCGCGCTCCCGCACGACCCCCTTCTTACCCACCTTGCCGCGCCCCGCCTCAAACTGGGGCTTGACGAGGCAGACCATCCCGCCGCCACCGCGCAGCAGCTCCGCCGCCACGGGCAGCACGAGCTTCAAGGAGATGAAGGACACATCGACGCTCGCGAAATCGATGGGGTCGGGCACCTGTTCGCGGGTGACATAGCGGATGTTGGTGCGCTCCAGGTTGACGACCCGTCCGTCGGTCCGCAGCTTCCAGGCGAGCTGGCCGTAGCCGACGTCGACCGCGTAGACCTTTTCGGCGCCGTTTTGCAGCATGCAGTCGGTGAAGCCGCCGGTCGACGCGCCGATATCCATGCAGGTTTTCCCCTCGAGCACGACCGGAAAGACCCGCATCGCCTTTTCGAGCTTGAGGCCGCCCCGGCTGACGTACCGGAGGGTCTCCCCGCGCACCTCGAGCGCGGCGGCCTCCTCCACGTCCATGCCCGGCTTGTCGGCCTTCTGGCAGTCGACATACACCTGCCCCGCCATGATGACCGCCTTCGCCTTTTCTCTGCTCGGGAAGAGCCCGCGCTCCACCAGCAGGACATCCAGTCGTTTTTTCACGTCGTCCTCCGTCAGGTCAGAAGTAGAGTTCCGAAATCGCGCGCGCAACCGTGTGCGCGTCGAGCCCGCAGCGCCTGAGCGCCGAATCGGCGGGCATCGCGGGGATGAAGGGATTTTCCACCGCGCCGATCGTCATGCGGCCGCGGTAGCGCACCCGCGAGAGCGCGTCGAGGAAATGCTCCCCGATGCCCCCCTGCCGGACGCCCTCCTCCACAAAGTAGATCGCGCGGTATTTCTTCGCGAGCTGTACGCACGCGTCCGGAATGGGCGAAATGCGGTGCAGCTTCAGCAGGTCGGCCTTTTTCCCCTCGGCGGCGAGCAGCTCCATCGCGCCGTAAGCCTCCCCGAAGGCGCGCCCGTAGCTGACGATCAGCGTCTGGCCGCCGCTTCTGTGGTGGAACCACTCCCCCGGCCGGTAGCCGAGGCGTTCGTCCACCGGGATCTCCCCACCGCGCGGGTAGCGCACCGCCGCGACCCCGTCGCAGCAGTCGAACGCCTGGTCAAGCGCGTAGCGCAGATCGCCGTAGGTTGCGGGGGAATAGACCGTCACGCCGGGGATCTCCGAAAGGAACGCCGCGTCGAAAAGCCCCTGATGGGTCTCCCCGTCCTCCCCCACGATCCCCGCCCGGTCGACGGCGAGCACGATGTGCTGCCGTTCGATCGACGCGTCGTGGATGATCTGGTCGAACCCGCGCTGCAAAAAGGTCGAATAGACCGCGAACACCGGCTTCATCCCGCCCGCGGCGAGCCCGCAGGCAAAGGTGACCGCGTGTTCCTCCGCGATCCCCACGTCGAAGAAGCGGTTTTTCGGGCCGAACTCCGCGGCAAAGGCGGAGAGGCCCGTGCCCTCCTCCATCGCGGCGGTGATCGCGCAGATTTTGTGATCCCGGCGCGCGCGCAGGACCAGCTCCCGCCCAAACACCGAGGAAAAGCTCTCGGAGGGGGCCTTGAGCCTCCCGCTCGCCCGGTCGAAGCCGCCCACCCCGTGGTAACGGGCGGGGTTTTTCTCCGCGAAGTCGCAGCCCTTGCCCTTGACGGTGTTGACGTGCAGGACGACCGGCTTCTCGAGCTCCTTCGCGCGGCGCAGCGCCTGCACGAGCGAGGGGATGTCGTGCCCGTCGACGGGACCGAGATAGTCGAAGCCGAAATCCTCGAAGAGGTTCGAATGGTAGAGCAGCTGGCGGAAGGCCGCCTTGGAGTCGGAGATCACATCGCGCAGCTCCCTGCCGACGACGGGGATCTTCTTCAGCGCGTCCTCCACCCGGTTTTTCAGGTTTAAGTACCCCTCGCTCGTCCGCTTGGAGGCGAGATAACGCGCGAGCGAGCCCACGCTTTTGGAGATCGACATATCGTTGTCGTTGAGCACGACGATCAGCCGGTTTCCGGTACGCCCGGCGTTGTTGAGCGCCTCGTAGATCATTCCGCCGGTAAACGCGCCGTCCCCGACCACCGCGACCACGTGGTGCCGGTCGCCCGAGAGCGCCTTGGCCGTCGCGAGCCCGCAGGCGGCGGAGATCGAGGTGCTCGCGTGCCCCGCGATAAAGGCGTCACAGCCGCTCTCACCCGGGCGCGGGAAGCCGGAGAGCCCCCCCTCCCGCCGGATGGTCGAAAACGCCCCGAGCCGGCCGGTCAGCATCTTATGCGCGTAGCACTGGTGCCCCACATCCCATACGATCGCGTCCTGCGGGACGTCGAAAACGGTGTGCAGGGCGACGGTCAACTCCACCACGCCGAGGTTGGAGGCGAGGTGGCCGCCGTTCTCCGAAAGGGTATGCAGCAGCTTCTGGCGGATTTCCCAGCAGAGGATCTTCTGCTGCTCCGGATTCAGCCGCTTGACGCCGCCGGGCAGCTCCAGGCGGTTGAGCAGATTATATTTAGCCAAAGGAACACCCCACTTTATCAGAATGCCGGGATCAGCGCGGCGATCAGAATCCCCAGCGCCGCACCGCAGAGCACCTCCAGCGGCGTATGCCCCAAAAATTCCTTGAGGCGCTTGTTCGGGCCGCCGCGCTCCTCGGGCGCGTCCTCGCCGCGCGCGAGCGCGTCGAACTCCTCCTTGAGCATCTGGAAGATCTCCTTGAAGTCGATAACCATCTTGTTGAGCACCTTCGCCTGCTCCCCGGCGGCGCGGCGCACCCCCATCGCGTCGTACATGACGATGCCCGCCATCGCCAGCGAGAGCGCGAACTCCGGGGAGGCGTAGCCGAGCTTTTTGGCCACGCCCACCGACACCGCGCACACCAGCGCCGAATGGGAGCTGGGCATCCCGCCCGAGCCCACCATGCGTTCCCAGATGATCTTGCGGCTGGGGATATAGGCCAGGATCGTCTTCAGCAGCTGCGCCGCGAACCACGCGAGAAACCCCACGTCGATGACATAGTTGCTGATCAGTACTCTCAATGGGTTCATAACTTCCTCCAGTCCGGCGGTTGTCCGGATGCTTTAGTGGTCCCTGCCGAGGATCATCTCCGCGACCCACAGCAGAAATTCATTGCCGGGGATCGCCGCGACGCATTCCCCGGCTTCGCCGATCAGTTCCCGCGCGCGCTCCCGCGCGCCCGAAAGCCCCAGCAGGGTGACATAGGTCGTCTTGTGGTTTTCCTCGTCGCTGCCGGTCGGCTTGCCGAGCTTTTCGGCGTCGCCCGCCACGTCGAGGATGTCGTCGGTGATCTGGAACGCCAGCCCGCACGCCCGCGCATACCGGTCCGCCGTCTCCAGGAGCTCCTCCCCCGCGTTCCCCGCGAGACAGCCGAGCCGCGCGGAGGCGCGCAGCAGCGCGCCCGTCTTGAGCGCGTAGAGGGTATTCAGCGTCTCGAGGTCGACCGGCTTGCCCTCGCAGCCGAGGTCGATCACCTGGCCGCCGAGCATCCCGCGCACCCCCGCCGCCTTAGCGAGGGTGCGGACCGCCTCCACCCGCTGCACGTCGGAAAGGGGCGCGTCGGCGGCCGTCTCAAACGCCAGCGTGAGCAGCCCGTCCCCCGCGAGCAGGGCGTTGGCCTCGCCGAACGCCTTGTGGCAGGAGGGCTTGCCGCGGCGGAAATCGTCGTCGTCCATGCAGGGCAGGTCATCGTGGATGAGAGAGTAGGCGTGGATCATCTCGATCGCGCAGGCCAGCGCCATCGCCCCCTCCCGGGAGGCGTGGGTGAGCCGCCCGAACTCGAGCACCATCGCCGCCCGCAGCCGCTTGCCCGCGTCGAGCAGGCTGTGGCGCATCGCGTCGACGACCACGATCTGCCGCAGCTCCCGGTCGAAGTGCAGCCGTTCCCGCAGCGCGTCGTTTACCTGCGTCGCGTAGGACGCGAGCTGCTGCTCATACCGGTTCATCTTCCGTCTCCTTCGGCGCCGCCAGCTTTTCGACCTTGAGCTTCGCGGCCTCCAGCTTTCCGTTTGCAAAGTCCAGCAGCTTTACAGCCTCGCCATAGAGCTTGACCGCGTCGTCGATCGAAACGTCGCCGCCCAATTTCGCGGCGATCTCCTCAAGCCGCGCGACTGCGGCTTCCAGCGTCATCGTCTTGGTCATGTCGTCCTCCTATTCGTCCCGGTCACTTTCGACAAGATCTCTCCGTCGGCGACCCGCGTCGTCAGCAGGTCCCCCGGCTTCACCTGTTCCGCCGAGAGGACGGTGCGCCCGTCCGCGCTCGTCAGGCTGTAGCCGCGGGAGAGGATCTTCATCGGACTGCGCTCCTCCACGAGCGCGCCGAGATATTGCAGGCGGTTTCGCGCGCCGTCCAGCTTTTGCAGAACGCCCGCGCGGATCTCCCGTTCCAACGCGTCCAGCCGCAGTCCGCAGGCGCGCAGGATCCCCTCGGGGGTCGTAAGCCCGGCGCGCAGCTGACGCAGCCGGAGCTCCGTCCCCTCGATACGGCGGACGACCGCCCCGTGGCAGCGCGCGCCGAGATCGGCAAGGTAATATTGCAGGTCGGCCATGTTGGGCACGGCGAGCTCCGCCGCGGCGGAGGGGGTCGGCGCGCGCAAATCGGCCGCGAAGTCGGCGATTGTAAAGTCGGTCTCGTGCCCAACGGCGGAAATCACCGGGATGCCGCTCGCCGCGATCGCGCGCGCGAGGGCTTCGTCGTTGAAGGCCCAGAGGTCCTCGATCGAGCCGCCGCCCCGCCCGATGATGATCAGGTCGCAGGCTTTGGCGGCGTTGAGGGCGCGGATGCCGTCGATCAGCGTCCTTGCCGCGCCCGCCCCCTGCACCTGCGCGGGACAGAGCACGACCGTTGCCGCCGGGTAGCGGCGGGAGAGGATATTGAGCATATCCTGCAGCGCCGCCGCGCCCTCGCTCGTCACGATGCCGATCCGCTCGGGATAGGGCGGCAGCGGGCGCTTGCGCGCCTCGTCGAAGAGCCCCTCGGCCGCGAGCTTCGCCTTGAGCTGCTCATAGGCCAGGTGGAGCGCGCCGATCCCGTCCGGCTGCATATCGGTCACATAGAACTGGTAGCTGCCGTCCCGCTCGTAAAGGGAGACGGAACCGCTCACGATCACCGACATGCCGTTCTCGGGCGAAAAGGGCACGCGCGCCGCGTAGCTGCGGAACATCACCGCCTTGACGGCGGCGGAATCGTCCTTGAGCGTGAAATAGAGGTGCCCCGACTTGTAGTGCCGGGTAAAATTGGAGATCTCCCCCCGGACCATCAGCCCCGAAAGGACGTGGTCCGATTCAAGGAGGGATTTCACATAGCGGTTGAGCTGGGAGACCGAAACAACGGTGGGGTTCTTCAGCACGCCGTCCCCCCCTCTCCCGCGCGCGACGCCAAAATCGCGACCCCGGCGGCGTTGTCGGAGGAAAACTGCGGATCGGCGAAATAGCCCCCGTACCGCGCGGTCACCGCCTCGCGGATGATCGAATTGGACATGACGCCCCCCGCGTAGAGGATGGGCAGCTCGCCGAACCGCGCCCGGACCGCCTCGGTCATGCCGCAGAGGGCGGCGAGGATGCTGTCGAGGCAGTAGCGCGCGATATCGCGGTCCGCCTCCCCGTCGAGCTTCATCTTTTGGCAGCGGTTCTCGATCCCGGAGAGGGAGCAGTCCGCCCCCTTCATCACCGGGCGCACCCGGTAGGTCTTTTCCGATTCCTTCGCGAGGCGTTCGAGCTCCCGCCCTGCGGGAAACCGCAGGCCGAGCATCCCGCCCACGCGGTCGACCGCCTGCCCCGCCTTGAGGTCGAGCGAACGGGCGAAGAGCCGCACGGTAAAGCCGCACGGCCCGCCCGGTTCGGCGATCAGGCATTCGGTCGTGCCGCCCGACAGGTGGAAGGCCGCGAACCGCTTTCCGATCAGGTCGAGCCGGCCGGCGGAAAAAAGCGCCGCCGCGATGTGTCCCGACTGGTGGGATACCCGCGTGAGCGGCGCGCCGCAGGCGGCGCCGACCGATTGGGCAACCGCCTCCCCGACGAGGAAGCAGGGCATATAGGAGCCCTCGGCGTCACGCGGGCGCACCGACGCACCGACGCCCGCGAGCGGCGGGGGCCCCGCTTCAAAGAGGGCCTCGACCAGCGCGCCGAGCTGTTTGACATGCGCGAAGACCGCGTCGCTCTGCCGCAGGCCGAGCTCCCCCTCTCTCACCGGAAGGAGCTGTTTTTGCTGGCGCACCGCGCCGCTTTCCGAATCATAGAGGGCGGCGGAGGTGGTGTAGTTGCTCGTGTCGATTCCGAGGTACCAGGCCATCGCGTTACTCCGCCGCCGTTTCGGCGGCGGCCTCTTTGGCGGCGCGGACCGCCTCGTCCTCCGCCTTCGCCTCCCCGGCCGAAGCCGCGGCCTCCTCCTCGGCCCGGCGCGCCTCGGGCACATCCTGCCCCTTCGCGCGCACATAGGCGCCGAGCACCCCGTTGACAAAGGAAAAGTCGTCGGCGCTGCCGTATTTTTTGGCCAGCTCGACCGCCTCGTTGATCGAGGCGCCGACCGGCACCGTGTCAACGTTGTCGATCTCCCACAGGCTCAGCCGCAGGATGGTCAGCGCCACGCGCGACATGCGGTTGAGCTTCCACTTTTTCGAGTGGGCGGTGATCGTCTCGTCAAGCCAGGGCAGATGATCGCAGACGTCGCTTGCAAGGCGGTATGCATAATCATCCACCTCGAGGTTGCGGCCGATCACGGCCTCCTCGATGATCTCGTCGACCGATTCCTCCTTGAAGGAGCGCTCAAATACCAGCATAAAGGCCTGCTCGCGGGATTCGCTTCGTTTCATATTGTCCTCTCCTAATTGTACGTCTGCAACAAGAATACCCTCCAAGGGGGCCTCGGAGGGCAGTGAATCGTTTTTTGGTCAGGCTTCCGTCTGCTCGGCGGGCTCGGCAAAGACGATGCCGGCGATGTTGATGTTGACCCGCGAAACGGCGATCCCGGTCATGTTCTGGACGGCCTCCTTGACGGCCGACTGGATCTTCTCGGCGGTCTCGGGGATGTTGACGCCCGCCTTGATGTTCACATGGAGCTCGATGACGGCCACGTCGTCCGACAGGTCGATGCCGATCGGCTTGGCGGACTGTTTTTTGAGCAGCCAGCCCTTGAGATTGGTCGCAAAGGAAGCGAGGGAGTCCACCCCTTCGATCTCCAGCGCCGCGTAGCGCGCGATGGTGGCGATCACCTCGCGGGAAATCTTGAGATTGCCTGCCGCCTGATTCTGGTCGTGACTCTGCATAATCATTCTCCTTTGTATGGCGAGAAACGGATGTGTCCGATTGTTTTTCGGGAGCCAGTGTAGCATACAGGAATATTATATCATAAAATTCCGAATATACAACCGTATATGCAATCTTTTCCGCAAAGAAAGGAGAAGGAAAAAGCCTGCTTTTCAGCAGGCTTTTTTGGTGAAGATTCCGGCTGCGGGCTAACTGATCTCGACGATCGAGATGTTCTCGACCGGGATGCTGGTCTCCTTGAGGATGATATCCTTCATCTGGGCCACCTGGTCCGCTTCGAGCCCCTCCGTCTTGACCACCACGTCGACGTTGTCGGTGTCGTAGTAGACCATGCAGTCCTCGAAGCCCTTGGCCTTGATGAGGTTTTCAATCTTGCCCTCCGTCTCGATCGACTTTGCGATCTCGGTGGCCTTGAGCGCCATCTCCGCCTTGATGTCCGGGTCGACGTCCGCGCTGGCCATCATATTCTTGAGGGTCTCGACCGACTCGTCGCGGGAGCGCTGGCGGGTGACCTTTGCCTCGGCAAAATAGGCCTCGCCGTCGATGTCGTCCACCGTCGGGTCGTTCGCGTCGACCAGCTGGGCGTCGCCGTAGTTCTTGTCATTGGCGAGCGCGCCGGTCGCGGTCAGGTCGCCGTCCGTCCTGGCGAACTGATAGTTGACGTAGACGGCCAGCCCGAGCCCTACCACCAGGGATGCCAGGATGATCTGTTTTTTGCCGATAATCATATTCATACGGGGGTTCCTCCTCTTTTGATAAACTGAACTTATGGCCATAAACTGCGGGCTGCCGCCGCAGGGTATGCACGAATCATTTGCTGAGCTTGGTGACGCACACCTTGTTGTAGGGGATTCCGAGCGCGGTGGTGACCACCTGCGTCACCCGTTCCTGCACCACCATGCTCCCCGCGCCCTCGCACACGATGACGACCCCCTGGATGGCGGGCTGCCGTTCGGTTTTGACGAGCGCCTCCTTTTTGCCGTTCCCGGCATCGACGACGATGTATTTCTGCTCGGTATTCTCCTGCTGGGTCTCCCGGGCCACCTCGTCGCCGTTATAGCTGTTGGTGCGGTTGACGTTCTGCGTCTCCTCCACCGCGTAGACATATTCGACGCCGCTTTCGGCCGTGACCATCACCTGGCACCGGCCCACCCCTTCGATGCTCCCCACGATCCCGGTGAGCCGATCCTCCAGCTGCGCCACATACTCCTGCGAGGTAAGCTGCCCCGCCCCGACGCTGGGATTCGGCTTGTTGGAGCCTCCGGTCTGGATCACCGTCGAAAGGAAGATCAGCGCCATGCCGGCTATCCCGACGAATAGTAGGGTGCGGCTGTGCTTTCCCTTGAAGACCGCGTCCAGCTTTTCCCGCAGTCCCGCGCCCAATCTGGTCCCATTCATGAGGTCACTCCTTTGTCGTCATATCCAATCAGTACCCTGACGCCGAGGCGTTCGGTCAATGCGGCGCGGATCTCGTCGTGCCGGGGCAGATAGCTGCGGTCGAGCTCCACCTCGCACTCACTAATAGATATGCCGCCCTGCCCGTCGTCATGTACATTTATGTAAATTTTGTTGTAGCTGACGCCCATGTCCCGCAGGGCGCGCATCGCCTCCAGCCGCACGCTTTCGGTCGCGCGTTCCTGCGCGCCCTCCTCCACCGCGCTCTCAAGCCGTCCGGCCTTTTCCTCGATCCGCCGCTGGACCGATTCCGGCGGCGTGAGCTCGACCGAGGCGGACGGCAGCACGACCGGCGAAAGCAGGCACCCGAGGAAAAAGACGCCGCAGGTAATGTTGAAGACCCGCTGCATGCTGGACTTCGGCAGGATGAGCTGCGCGAGCGCGCAGGCGATCGCCGCGGCGCAGATGCCGAACGCCCACTGCCTGACACTATCCAATATACGTTCCCTCCCCGCGAAAATATGACACGTCCCCGAAAACCCCGTCCTACACCCCGGTGGACACCATCATGACGAGCGAGGTCGAAATGACGATGAGCAGCGCGAAGCAGAGGATGACCGCGATGAGGATGCCCAGCGTGGCGGAGGAACTTTTGAGGATGCTCGCCACCGGCTTTACGCCGAGCATCTCGCTCACCGCCCCCGCGAGGTTCACGGTGAAATACCACAGCACCGTCTGCAGGAAGACGGGCAGGAAGGTCATCAGCGCGATCAGGATGCCGAACACGCCGACCGTCGCCTTGAGGAGCCTCAGGTACCCCTGCGTCGCGACGAAGGCGTCGGAGAGCGCGCCGCCCACCACCGGTACAAAGCTGCCAATCAGAAATTTCGCCGCCTTGGAGGCGACCGTGTCGCTGCCCGACGCAACCATCGTCTGGAGCGAGAGCAGCCCCACGAAGAGGGTGAGCAGCAGCCCCAGCGCCCACGACACCGCCGATTTGATCGCGCCCGCGACCGCCGACACGTCGACGCCGGGCGCGAGGTTCCCGACCACGCAGAAGGCGAGGTAGACCCCCATCAGCGGCACGAAGATTCCCGCCACCACCTGCGAGACCACCTGGCAGGCCATGAAGAGGAAGGCGGTGTAGGTGGTGGCGGTGACCGCCTGCCCCCCGACTGTGACAATCGATGAAAAGATCGGGATGAACGCAAGGACGAAGTTGGAGTAGTCGCGGATAGCCGCGGCGGTCGTCGTGATGCAGTCGATGATCGGCGAGACGATCGACGCCGCCACGCACACCACCGCCACCGCCGCGAAGACGGTCGACAGCGTCCCCTCCCAGAGGGAGGTCTTGAGCCCGTCGAGCATGGCGCAGAGCAGCACCGTGCCGAGCACCGCGCCGAAGACGGTCAGCGGCAGGCGGATGCGCTCCTTCACGAGCCCCCAGATCTCCCGGAAGAACGCCTCGGGCGAGAGAGCGAGCAGCTCCTTGTAGTCGATGCCGTGCAGCCCGGTGCGCTCCATCAGATCCTGCGCGTCGTCCGGCAGTTCGCCGAGCAGCTCGTCCGC
The DNA here is from genome assembly GCF_057433415.1 of Anaerotruncus sp. Taxonomy (NCBI): domain Bacteria; kingdom Bacillati; phylum Bacillota; class Clostridia; order Eubacteriales; family Oscillospiraceae; genus Anaerotruncus; species Anaerotruncus sp. The sequence goes on from NZ_DBMDHH010000002.1 coordinate 124,425, forward strand.
GCCCACCGCGTCGAGTTCCCGGCTCAGGTCGTAATCCCCCTCCCCCGCGCCTGCGTAGCCCCACGCCTCCGCCGCGTCGCCGGGCCTGTCCCAGGTGACCAGCTCCACCGCGAAGGCGCCCGTCCCGCAGAGGCCGGCCAAAAACAGCGCCGCGAAAAACCCCACAAGCCGCCGCATCATCCCGCACCCCCGATCAGGCCGCCCGCGATGCCGAGGATCTTTTCAAAGAGCGGCAAACTGACGAGCAGCACCGACAGCTTGCCCGCCGTCTCCACCTTGGAGGCGATCGCCGTCTCCCCGAGGTCGCGGCAGGCGTCGCAGGCGATCTGGGTGATGAAGCAGAGCCCCAGCGCCTTGAAGAGAATCTGCACGTATTCCGCCTTGGCGCCCGTCGCCTCGAAAAGGGACCGGATCCGCTCGAAAAGCGGCAGCGCGGAGGTGATGATCATCCCGAGGATCAGAACGCCCGCCGTCAGCGAAAGCAGCAGGGAGTACTCGGGGTTTTTCTGCTTGAGCACCGTGCCGAGCGCGACCGCGACGATCGCCAGCCCGGTAATCGTCATCATATTCATGTCAGTAGAGCCCAAAGACGCTCTTGACCGTCTCGAACAGCGTGTTGATCTGCACGATGATCATCATCAGCACGACGATCAGCCCCGCAAGGGTGGTCATCATCGCCTGTTCCTCCCGCCCCGAGCGGATCAGCACCTGGTTGAGGACCGCCACAATGATCCCGATCGCCGCGATTTTAAAGATCAAATCCACATCCATAATCTTTCATCGTCCTTTCCCGCCAAACTTGTCCTTTGCATTATAGATATGCCTGTCCCTCCCGGTTCAGAACTCTTTTTTCCGGATGCTTCCCCGGCCCCCGCAGGCGGCCTGTTTTCGCAGTACAGGCATCAAATGAAAAAGACCACCACAAAGGCTCCCGCCAAAAGGCCCATCGTGCGGTAGAGCTTGCCGTGGGATTCGCACCGTTCCCGCGCCGCGGCCAGCTGCATGGCGAGCAGCGCCTTCGCGTGGGAAAGGCTCGAGAGCTGCCCGTCGAGGTCGCACTGCCCGAGGGTGTCGGCCAGCGCCTCGACGATCGCGGCGTCCTCCCGGGTGAGGCTCCCGCCCTGCTTTGCCACCGCTTCCCGCCACGCCTGCGGAAAGGGCGTTCCCTTCCGACAGAGGGCAGCGCAGGCGGGCAGGAAGGGCGCCTCCTGCGCCGATTCCCGCTCCTCCAGCCGCGCGACGGCCTCGTCGGGAGGCGCCAGGCTGTAGGAAAGCTCCCCCTCCATCCCCGTCAGCAGGGCGATGCAGCCCTCCAGCTCCCGTACACGGCGGGAAAGCGCCTGCGCCATCGAAATTCCGATCGAGGTGGTGCAGGCGACCACCAGCAGCATTCCGCAAACCTTCAATATCATCAGCATGGCGCCGGCACCTCCCTGATCTCCCGGATTTTCGAGGGGCTTTCCGCGCCCTCCAGCAGCACGAGCTTTTGGAACGCGCCCGTCTCCAACAGCCGCCTGGCCTGCGGCTTGCGCAGAAATTCCTCGTAGTCGGCGGCGTGCAGCGAGGTCACGACCGCCACGCCGCTGTTGGCGGCGGCGGCCACCGCCTCCACCTCGCCGTCGGTGCAGATCTCGTCGCAGACGATCACCTGCGGGGAGAGGTAGCGCACCGCGATCTGCAGCCCCTTCGCCTTCGGGTAGCCGGAAAGCAGGTCGCAGCAGGGCCCCAGCTCGCTCTGTACGACGCCGCCCGAGGCCGCGCCGATCTCCCCGCTTTCGTCGACGACGCACACCTTAAGGTAGCCGCCGGGGGAACCGGAGGAGAGCTGGCGCGCCGTGTCGCGCAGCAGCGTCGTCTTGCCGCTGGCGGGCGGCCCGACAATGAGCACGCCGCACGGCCTGTCCCAGAAGCAGCCCCGCACGAGCGGGTCCGCCGCCCCGTAGATCTCCCGCGCGACGCGCAGGTTGATCGAGGTGATGTCCCGCACGGCGGTCACCTTCCCCTCCTCGGCCACGGCTGTCGCCGCGATGCCCGCGCGGTGTCCGCCGCGTACCGAGAGGTAGCCGTCGCACAGCTCCCGCTGGTGGCTGTGTACCGCCCAGCCGCACAGCGTCACAAAGGAGTCCTGCATGTCCGCCTTGGTCAGGAGAAAGGCGTTCAGCGCGGGCCGGTCGGAGACCCCGCCGTTTTCATCCACAAAGAGCACCTTGGCCGACGCCATCAGCCCGAGGGGCTTTCCCGTCCGCAAACGGATTTCCGTCACCTCCGCCGCGATCTGCGCGGGGACCCGCGAAAGCACCCGCCGCACCCGTTCCCCAAGGGTCGCCGCCGCGGAGAGGTAGCGTTCGTCTTCCTTCATTTCATCACGTCCTTTTCCAGTCTTCCCTCCTATCTTATTAGCCCGTCCGCTTTTTTAGAACCGGAGACCGGACAGGCGCAAAAGGGCCGCCCGCGGATTTCTCCGCGGGCGGCCTAATAAAATCCTGATTCCGTTTCGGGGGAAGGTCAGGCCTTCTCCCCGTGCCTGCTGTTAAAATACATGTAGACCTGGCATTTGATCATGCCATTATAGAGCTTGCGGCGGCGGACCGCCTCCCGCCCGAAGACCCCCTCGAAATCGTCGTGCGGGCTGATGATGTAATAGCCGAGGTCGTCACGCTGCGGGAAAACCTGCCCCATCGTGCGGCAGATCTCCTCCGCCTCGGAGGCCGCGAGCAGCCGCTCCCCGTAGGGCGGGTTGGTGATGAGGACCCCCCTGCGCCCCTCGGGAATCTCGGGCGCAAAATCCTTGATGTCCGCCTGCCGGACATGGATGCGCCCGGCGACTCCCGCCTTCGCGGCGTTTTCCCGCGTCAGGCGCACCGCCTCGGGATCGATGTCGCTGGCGAACGCCTCGAAGACCGCGTCGCGTCGCACCTGCGCCGAAGCCTCCCGGCGCACCTCGTCGAAGACGCCGTTCTGGAAGCACTTCCAGCTCTGCGCCGCGAACCGCCTCCGGATGCCCGGCGCGATGTTGAGCGCCTTGAGCGCCGCCTCGATCACGATGGTGCCGGAGCCGCACATCGGGTCGTAGACGAGGGAATCCCCCCGCACCCGCGCGAGGTCGACGATGCCGGCCGCGATCGTCTCCTTGATGGGCGCCTCGTTCGCGTTGGCGCGGTAGCCGCGCTTGTGGAGCCCCGCGCCCGTCGTATCGAGCAGCAGCGTCACCGTATCCTTGAGGATGGAAAACTGCACCTGGTAGATCGCGCCCGTCTCGGCGAAAATCTCCTTGTGGTAGACGTTTTCAAACCGCCGCACGATCGCGCGCTTGATGATCGACTGGCAGTCGGACATGCTGAACAGCTTGGAATTCCGCGACCAGCCCTTCACCGGGAACTGGTCGTCCACCCCGATGAAGTCCTCCCACGGCAGCGCGGCCGTCCCGTCGAAAAGCTCGGTGAACGTCTCGGCGCGGAACTTCCCGATCACGATCCCCACCCGTTCGGCGGTGCGCAGCCAGATGTTCGCCTTGGCGACCATCGCGAGGTTCCCCTCAAAGGTCACCCGCCCGTCCGAGACGGTGATGTTTTCCCCGCCGAGCTTTTTGACCTCGAAGGAGAGCACGCTCTCAAGCCCAAAGAGGCAGGGGCAGGTAATCGTCACTTTTTTATCCATGGTGGTCCTTTCCGGCCGCGCGCCATCCATTTGCGCGGGGATTCTTTTTACATTCTTATAATAGGATTATAGCATAAATCCACAAAAGAAAAAAGACACATCTCGGCAGAAAGGGACGGCCCGCTTTCGCGGGCCGTCCCTGCGCTCTAAAAGAGCAGTTTCTCGTAGATCTCGGCGATATGCTCCTCCATGAACGCCCGGATCTTCTCCGGGATATCCGCGCCGCCGAACCGCAGGTCGTAATGCAGGTCGGCGTTTTTGCCGGTCAGCGCCGACAGGGTGTCGGCGGCGACCTGCGCGGGGGATTCGCCTCCCGAGAAGGAGACGGACAGGATCCGCTCCATCCCCGCCATCTTGAGCGGGAAAAACGGGCAGCCGTAACGAACGGAAAAGTCGCACAGCCGCATTCCCTCGTGGACGAACGGCTCGCTGTCCCGGTAGGGACTCAGCGCGCAGGCGAGCGCCGCCGGTTCGTTGCCGGAAAGCGGCAGGACTTTGAGGTTCCACGCGTCCGAGTGCAGCGTGTCGGAATAGATCACCGTTATGCCGGTGGAGGCATCGACACAGCTGACCGCAAGGTCGCACACCGCGGGCGCGCGGAACATCCCCATCCGATCCAGCTGCCGGAGTCCCAGCTGCGGCGTCTGCGACGCCGAAAACAGGGTCATCAGCTCTTCGAGCTCCTCCGGCCCCGCCCCGCGCGACCACAGCAGCGACGGAACCGCCGCCAGCGAGGTCGCCGAGAGCATATCGACCGCAACGGAGCGCTTTAGCAGCTCGTCGACAAAGACGTTTGCCGCCGCCGCGCCCGCGCCGCTGCCGGAAAACGCGACACCGATTTTCATGGCAGACCTCCTCAGTCAGAGATACTGCCATCCCCAGCGGCAAAACCACCGCACAGCCGGGATGACAACGTCCGCGCCCCGCCCGTGGGGCGGCGCACCGGACACTACCATTCTATGCTGTGCGGCTGCTGCTGCCACTGCCCTGCCGGTCCTAATCGAACGGCCGGTATTCCGCCATGACGGCAAGCGCCGCGCGGATACCGTCCACCGCCGCGCTCATGATGCCGCCCGCGTAGCCCGCGCCCTCCGCGCAGGGATAGACCCCCCCGGCCCCCGGCGCCTGGTAATCCTCCCCGCGCAGGATGCGCACGGGCGAGGAGGTCCGCGTCTCGATGCCGGTGAGCAGTGCGCCGGGCGCGTCGAAGCCGGGCAGCTTTTTCCCGAAGGCGCGCAGCCCCGTTTCGAGCATTGACGAGACGAACCCCGGCAGGAGTTCGTGAAAGTCGCAGGGCGTCACCCCGCGCGCGTAGGTCGGCTGCACCCGCGCGGCGTCGAGCCCCGCCTTCCCCGCGAAAAAGTGCCCGATGTCCTGCGCGGGCGCGCGGTAGCCGCCGCCCCCGGCGGCGTAGGCGCGCCGTTCCAGCTCCCGCTGGAACGCGGCCCCGCCCAGCGGCCCGCCGCCGTAGTCGGCGGGCGTGACCGAGACGGCCACCGCCGCGTTGGCGTTCTTCCCGTCGCGCGCGTGGTAGCTCATCCCGTTGGTGACCGTCATCCCCTCCTCCGACGCGGCGGGCACGACCACGCCGCCCGGGCACATGCAGAAGGTGTAGACGCCGCGCTCCCCCACCCGGTGGGAAAGCTGATACTCTCCCGGCGGCAGCGCGGGGTGTCCCGCGTGATCGCCGTAGAGCCCCCGGTCGATCTCCGCCTGGAGGTGTTCGATCCGCACGCCGACCGAAAAGGGCTTGGCTTCCATCGCAAAACCGCGCCGCAGGAGCATCTCAAAGGTGTCCCGCGCGCTGTGTCCCGCCGCGAGCAACAGCACGTCGGCGGGAATCTCCCCGGCGGAGGTGCGCGCGCCGCGCAGCCGTCCGCCCGTCACCACAAGGTCGGTCAGCGCGGTGTCAAACCGCACCTCCCCGCCGAGCGAGCAGATTTCCGCGCGCAGGTTTTTGACGACCTCGCGCAGCCGGTCGGTACCGATGTGGGGCTTCGCCCGGTAGAGGATCTCCGCCGGCGCGCCGAACCGCACGAACTCCCGGAGCACCCAGCCGCATTTCGGGTCGCCGATGCGGGTGGTCAGCTTGCCGTCCGAGAAGGTCCCGGCGCCCCCCTCCCCGAACTGCACGTTCGTTCCGGGGTCGAGGGTCCCCTCCCTCCAGAACCGCTCGACCGCCGCGACCCGCCGGTCCATCTCCCCGCCTCGCTCGAGGATGACCGGCCGGTAGCCGTTCTGCGCGAGCAGCAGCCCGGCGAACATCCCGGCGGGTCCGAAGCCTACAACCACCGGACGGTGTTCCAGCGTCCGCGTCCCGCGGGGGATCTCGAGCGGCTCCTCCCGCCGCAGGGAGACCCGTCGGTCGGCGCAGCGGGAGGCGGCGGCCTCCTCCTCCGCGGGGGTCCCGAGCGTGAGCGCCACGGTGTGCACAAAGTGGATGTCGTCCCGCTTGCGCGCGTCGAGCGACGTTTTGACGATGCAGGCGTCCGCCGCCCGCACGCCCAGCAGCGAGGCCGCGCGGGAAAGCGCGGCCTCCGCGGGTTCCTCCAGCGAGGTCGTGATCGAATGGACGATGATCGGCATAAGTCCTCCTCCGCAAAAAACGAGGGCGTCCGGCAGGCCGGGCGCCCTCGGGATGGTTTGTCTATCGCTCCCTGATGTTGACGAGCACGGTGTAGTCGCCGCTCGCCCACGCCAGCCCCTTGCCCGGCGCAGAGATCCGCACCGGCATGGTATACGGTCCGGGCGAGGAGACGTCCTTGGTGGACATGTCGACCTCCGCGACCAGATCGGACCCCGAAAGCGTCGCCATCACATCCGCGTCCCCGATGATGTGCACCCCCGAAATGCTCGGGGACTCCACCGTGACGCTGTAGTTGACCGGGACGTTGGTGACCCGGATGTTGTCGCCAGGAATCGTATAGTTGCCTTCGAGCATGTCGGCGGTCTTGATCGTCACAATGACCGTGTCGACCCCCGAGAGGTTGGTGAACCCGGAGGGCAAAAAGCCCTTCACATCAAAGGAGAAAAAGTTGCTGTCGATGGTGATCTCGTTAATGTTGATGAACCCCATGTCGAGCTGGCTGTAGGCGTCGATCAGCTCCTCCGGCCCGGCGACCAGCAGGGATGCGACGGAGTATTCATCCTCCAGCCAGTCGATCGGGAAGCCCGACGGGACGTTCAGATATTCGACGCTGACCGGCAGTTCCTTCTGCTTGAGCACCGGGATGGTCACATCCGCCGTTTCGGCGCTCATCGTCAGCAGACTGCTGTCGAGCTCGTTGCCCTCGGCGTCGTAGAGGACGATCTGGCCGGTGCGGGTCTTGCTGGAGGTGATCGGCGCGTCAAAGCTGATCGAAACGACGCATTTGTCGATCCGTCCGACGTCGGTTTCCGGGCCCGAGATCGTGATCTCCCGCGGGCTGACCTTCGTCTGTCCGCGGACGTAGTCCTCGGGCGTCTGGAGCCCTTCGATGTCGGTGGCGACCTGGAAGGTCTTCTGCGCCTGGCGGTCCACCCGCACGCGCACGGTGGTGGGGCTGATCGCGTCGGTCTGCGCGAGGGTGAAGCCCTTGCCGAATTTATCCCCCGCGCTGTAGTTGCCCGTCTTGCCGCCCGAGAGGACGACGTCGAAGCTGCCCGGTGCGGTGATTCCGGAGAGGTCCGCGCGGATGTCCACATCCGCGGGCTTTACCGCGCCGACGACGGGGCGCGCGCCCTCGATGCGCACGTCGACCGTTTCGATCTCGCTGTCGACGATGCGCAGGTTGAGCGCGGCGAGCGCGTCCACCTGGTCGGCGGTGATGGTGACCGGAACGTTGCGGATGGTCTGAACCTTATCCGGCTCGACGTAGTAGACGATCACCAGCCAGATGATGACCGACGTCACCAGAGAAAGGATCATGAGCAGCCTCCGGTTGTCCAGGAGGCGTCCAAAGTTAAACTTCATTCGTATCTTCCCCCTCGGGGCTCTTCTTCCCCCGCTTGCGGTCAAAACGCTTGTCGGAAGGCTCGGCGGCGGCTTTTTCGGGGGTGAGCTCCGCTTCCAGATATTCCCGCAGGCGCGCGGTGGAAAGCCCCCGTTCCAGCTTGCCGTTGCGGCAGACGGTGATGAAGCCGGTCTCCTCCGACACGACCACGACGATCGCGTCGCTCATTTCGCTCATGCCGAGCGCCGCGCGGTGGCGGGTGCCCAATTCGCGGCTGATCTCCTGGTTATCGGAGAGCGGCAGAAAACAGCCCGCGGCGTGGAGCCTTCCCTCGCGGACGATCATCGCGCCGTCATGCAGCGGCGAGTTGGGGAAAAAGATGTTTCCGATCAGTTCGGGCGTGGGGTCGGCGTCGACGACCGTGCCCGTCTTGATGATGTCGCCGAGCTTGGTCTTCTGCTCGATGACGACGAGCGCGCCGATCTTCTGGCGCGAGAGGGAGGAGGCCTCCTCCACCAGGGCGTTGATGAACTTCACCCATTTGGCGCGCGTCTCCTGTTCGCTCATCCCGCCTGAAAAGACCTGCAGCTTGCCGATGCGGGAACGCCCGACCTGTTCGAGCGCGCGCCGCAGCTCCGGCTGGAAGACGATCACGAGCGCCAAGACGCCGATCTGCAAAATATTCTTTGTAATGAACTGCATGGCTTTCATCTCGAGCGCCTGCGCGAGCAGGTAGAGCAGCAGCAGCATCGCGATGCCCTTGACAAGCTGCGCGGCGCGCGTCTCGCGCACCAGCTTGATGCCCTGGTAGATCAAAAAGGCCATGACAAGGATGTCCAGCGCGTCTTTCCACTCAAACGTGCTGAACGTTCTGACAATGTTGTACCAGAGCTCGGCCATACATTCATTCCCCTTCGACGTTCGGACGATGCGGCCGGAAACCATTCCGGCCGCATAAATCCCTTTTTATATTTTATCACATATCCACAGCAAATCAATCTTTTTTTTGGCGCATGGCGCGGTTGGCTTTATTTCTCATATGCGATCTTCCGGACCGCCTGCGCGAACTGTCTTCCCTGGTCGGGCGTGTTGAAGGCGCCGACGCTCAGGCGCACCGTCCCGCCGTGGTTGGTCCCGAATTTTTTGTGCGCGAGCGGCGCGCAGTGCAGCCCGCCGCGGACCGCGAACCCCATTTCGTTGAGCTTCGCGGTCGTCTCCTCCGAGCCGAGGCCGTCGATGTTGAAGCTGAATACCGGCAGGTTTTTGCCGTGCTGGGGGGCGGGCGTGTAAAGGCGGACGCCCTTCACCCCGCAGAGCTCCTCGTAAACGCACCGGGCCACCCCGCTCTCAAACCCGGCGATCCGCTCCATTCCGCTCTGGCGGATAAAGTCGATCCCCGCGCCCATGCCGAGGATGCCCACCGTGTTGAGGGTGCCCGCCTCGAAGCGGTCGGGCATGAAATCGGGCTGCAGGTAATCGTAGGAGACGCTGCCCGTCCCGCCCTCCGCGAGCGGCCGCAGGCGCTTGCCGCACGAGGTGATGAGCAGCCCGGTCCCGGTGGGACCGTAAAGCCCCTTGTGCCCGGCCGTGCAGAGGAAATCGATCTGCATCCCCTTGACGTCGATCGGCTCGATCCCGGCCGTCTGGGCGGCGTCGACCGCGAAGTAGAGCCCATACTGCCGTGCGAGCTGCGCCAGCCGCGCGATCGGCAGCTTGACGCCGAACACGTTGGAGCCGTGCGTGACGATGATCGCGCGGGTGTTCGGCCGGATGCAGGAGCGGAAGGCGTTCACCGTCTCCTCGTCGTCCGAAAAGGTCTCCGCGACCGTGTAGGTGATGATCCCCTGCACCGTGAGCGCGTGGACCGGCCGCAGGACCGCGTTGTGCTCGAGGTCGGAGATGATGACGTGGTCGCCCGGCTTGAAAAGCCCCTTGACGACCGTGTTGACCGCGTAGGTGCAGTTCTGGGTGAAGACGACGTCCTCCACGTCCGCCGCGCCGAAAAATTCCGCGGCCTTCGAGCGCACCTCGAACACCTGTTTGGCGGTCTCGGCCGACAGGTCGTGCCCGCTGCGTCCCGGGTTGGCGCCGTAACGCATCAGCGCCGTATCCACGGCGTCCTTGACGGAAGCGGGTTTGGGGAAGGTGGTGGCCGCGTTGTCGAAATAGATCATCCGGTCACCCTCCCCGCTGGATTTCCGAGACCTTGATCCCCGCCGCGCTCAGGATTCCGGCGGCGGCGGCCACGTCGCCGCGGATTTTGAGCCCGTACCCGCAGCCCTGTCTGCTGTTGGGCGCGGTGTTGCGCTCCACATAGGCGGAAATCCCATTCTGTTCCAAGAGCTTCTGGCCCTTCATCGCGCTGGTGACGGAACGGACCACCAGCACGGCCTGATCTATATTTGTCATAAGCATCGTTCTCCCTGCTATGAAATCATGGATGCGGACGCGCCGCATTGCCGACTGTGTATTCCCGCCTGCGCGGGCAAAAGAAAATACAGCGGTACAGTCCGCGCGTCAAAACGCGTGCAGGTACCGCTGTATCATCATATGCAGGAACGCCCCGGAAAGTCAGCGCCTCATCAGCAGGCAGACCGCGTGGGCGCTGACGCCCTCCCCGCTCCCGGTGAAGCCCATATGCTCCTCGGTGGTGGCCTTGACGTTCACATCCTCCGCCGGGACCCCGCAGGCGTCGGCCAGCCGCCGCCGCATCTGCGGGATGTATGGCGCGAGCTTCGGGGCCTGCGCGACGACCGTCGCGTCCACGTTGCCGATCTTCCAGCCCCGCTGCTCGGCCATCGCGCGCACCCGCCCGAGCAGCGCGACCGAATCCGCGCCCTCATAGGCCGGATCGCTGTCGGGGAACTGCGCCCCGATATCTCCGAGCGCGAGCGCGCCGAGGACCGCGTCCATCACCGCGTGGGCGAGCACGTCCGCGTCCGAATGCCCGAGCAATCCCTTTTCCCAGGGGATCTCCACCCCGCCGATCACCAGCCTGCGTCCTTCCGCGAGCCGGTGCGTGTCGTAGCCGTGCCCGATTCTCATGCCGCTCATATGCGTTCCCCCTCCGCCGCCTCCACCATCGCCGTCGCGACCACGAGGTCGACCGGCGTCGTGATTTTGATGTTGTCGTAGTCCCCGCGCGCGAGATAGACCGGGTACCCCGCCGCCTCGAGCATCTGGCAGTCGTCGGTATAGTCCATCCCCGTTTCCTCCGCCCTCCGCGCCGCCAGCCGGTAGCGCTCGAGCTCGAACACCTGTGGCGTCTGCACCGCGAACAGGGTGCTGCGGTCGGGCGTCGAAAGGATCCGCCGGTTTTCATCCGCGACCTTGACGGTGTCGGTCACCGGCACGGCCGCCGCCGCCGCGCCGTAGCGGACGGCGTCGATCACCGCGTCCGCGATGACCTGCTGGTTCACAAGCGGGCGCGCGCCGTCGTGGACCGCCACGTACTGCGTCTCGTACCCGACGGCCTCGACGCCGTTTTGGACCGACTGCTGGCGGGTCTGGCCGCCGGCGACCACCGAACGCACCTTCGGGACCCCCCAGGCGCGGATCAGGGCGTGCATCGTCGGGATATCCTGCGCGCGGGCGACCACGATGATCTCGTCGATCCAGTCGCTGTCGGAAAAGGCGAGCATTGTGCGCACGACGACCGGGACCCCGCAGATCTCCTCAAACTGCTTGTCGATCCCCTGCATGCGCGAGGCAGCCCCCGCCGCGGCGATGACCGCCGCAACGCGGGGCTTTTCCAGTTTCCGGTTAAAGAGCATGTCCGCCACCCCCTTTTTTCATGATAGCGCCCGGGGAAGAAAAATTTGCGCGAATTTTGATACGCCCGCGCGCCCGTCCCGGCGGCGGGGCCAATCCTGTCCTATTATAGCAAATCCGCGCGCGGAAAAAAAGGCCCCCGGAAGCGCAGGCGCTTCCGGGGGCCTTTTTCTTTCAGATCAGATGCTGATCGCGTCCGCGATGTCGTAGAGGTGGCGGTTGAATTCCTTCTTCATGCTGAGGGCCTCGAGGATTTCGTAGTCGACGATCTTGTTCTCGTGGCAGACGACCACGCGGTTGCCGATGCCCTTTTCAAGCAGCTCGACCGCATGGTAGCCCATCTCGCTGGCGAGCACGCGCTCGCGGGCGGTCGGGGCGCCGCCGCGCTGCACATGGCCAAGCACCGTGGCGCGGGACTCGACGCCGGTGCGCGCCTCGATCTCCTCGGCGATGTCGTGGACCGTACCGACGCCGTCCGAGCTGGTCACGCCCTCGGCGACGATGACGATGAAGTGCTTTTTGCCGGTGCGCAGGGTGCGCTGCATCTTCTCGACGATCGCGTCGATCGAGAAGGGCACCTCGGGCACGAGGATGGAAACCGCGCCGCAGGCGATGCCGGCGTGCAGGGCGATGTCGCCGCAGCGGCGGCCCATGACCTCGACGATCGAGCAGCGGTCGTGGGATTGGGAGGTGTCGCGCAGCTTATCGACCATGTCCATGACGGTGTTGACCGCCGTGTCGAAGCCGATCGTATAGTCGCTCGAAGCGATGTCATTGTCGATCGTGCCGGGCAGGCCGATGCAGGGGATCCCCTTGAGGGAGAGGTCGCGCGCGCCGCGGAAGGAGCCGTCGCCGCCGATGACGACCAGCCCGTCGATGCCCGCCTGGAGGCAGGCCTCCTTGCCGCGCTCCACGCCCTTGTCGTCGCGGAACTCGGGGCAGCGCGCCGAATAGAGCATCGTGCCGCCGCGGTGGAGCGTGTCGCTGACGCTGCGCAGGTTCATCTCAAACATATCGTGGGCAAGCAGCCCGCTGTAGCCGCGGCGGATGCCGATCACCCGCATGTTCTTATGAAGGGCGGCCCTGACGACGGCGCGGATCGCCGAGTTCATGCCGGGGGCGTCACCGCCGCTGGTCAATACGCCAATCGCTTTCTGCTTGTTTTCCATATCCTCGCATCCTCCGTCTGCGGAAAATCCGCGTTCTAATCTTACTTATGCCCGATTATCGGCATTTTACCGAAATAATTATAGAAGATTCGTCCCTTTTGTGCAAGCGATTTGATTCAACCTGATTAATTTTTATCATAGTACTGGATAATTTCAAAGAAAACCCGCGAAATTTATTGTTTATATACGACGTTTTCCGCGCCGAGCAGCTTCTTGAGCTCCCGCTCGAGCACGGGGTTGTAATCTACCCATAGGGCGTGCGCGGCCACGTTGTATTTCCCCGTGTCCTTGAAATAGAAGTACACGGCGTCCCGGCCGGTCCCGCCGTTTTCGGGCGAAAAGATCGAAAGCAGGTTTTTCACCCGGTCGTAGACGGGCGCCGACGCGCTGTCGATGCGCAGGTAGGCCCCGGCGTTTTTGCTGCGGGGCGCGGCGGGCCGTGCGGGCGCCTGCGGCGCCCGTTCGCGGCGCGGCGCGCCGGAATAGCGGCCCGCCCCCGCGGGCGAACCCTCGGGCAGCGGCTCGCCGGGCGAGGCGGCGGCCTCGCAGATCAGCTTGGCGTCCTCCTCCTCGCGCATCGACACCCTGCCGCGCACAATGACGACGCTGCCCTCCGCGAACTTGTGGGAATACTGCGTGAGCACCTTCGGGAACACCAGCATCTCGATGCTGCCGCTCGTGTCCTCGAGCATGACGAACGCCATCATCTCCCCGCCGCGGGTCGATTTGAGCCGCTTGGAGGAGACGATCGCCGCCACGCGCACCGACGCGCCGTCGGCGATATGGCTCCCCCGCTCCTCGGCGTTCGAAATGTCGGCGATCAGCGTGCAGTGCTCCTGCTCGATCATCTCGGCAAAGCGCGCCATTGGATGGCCGCTGATATAGAGTCCCGTCGTCTCCTTCTCCATCGCAAGCAGCTCGGAGGGCTCATATTCCTCCACACGCGGAAGCTGGTGGGCGGATTTGATCCCCACGTCGGGGTTGTCGAAGAGGTTGATCTGGCCGGAAATATTGCGCTTGGCGGCCGCGTCGATGTCGTCGAGGATCGCCTCAAGACCCTCCAGCATGCTGTGGCGGTTCTTGCAGGCGCAGTCGAGCGCGCCCGATTTGATGAGGCTTTCGACCGCGCGCTTGTTCGTCTCCTTGCCGTACATCCGCTCGCAGAAGTCGGAGAAGTCGAGGAAGGGGCCGTTCTCCTCCCGCTCGGCGATGAGCTCGCGGATGCAGCCCCGGCCGATGTTCTTGACCGCGAGCAGGCCGAAACGGATCGCGTCCCCGCTCACCGTGAAGCCCTCGCCGCTGATGTTGACGTCGGGGGGCAGCACCTTGATGCCCATGCGGCCGCACTCGCCGATATACTCGATGACCTTGTCGGTGTTGTCGAGCACGCTCGTGAGCAGCGCCGCCATGAACTCGCGCGGATAGTGGCATTTGAGGTAGGCCGTCTGGTAGGAGACGAAGGCGTAGGCCGCCGCATGGGATTTGTTGAAGGCGTAGGAGGCGAACGAGCTCATCTCGTCGAAGATCTCGTTCGCGGTCTGGCGGGGCACACCGTTGGCCTGCGCGCCCGAAACGAAGACCTCCCGCTCCTTCTCCATCACATCGTGCTTCTTCTTGGACATCGCGCGGCGCACGAGGTCGGCGCGCCCGTAGGAGTAGCCGCCGAGCGCGCGGCAGATCTGCATGACCTGCTCCTGGTAGACGATGCACCCGTAAGTCACGTCGAGAATCGGCTTGAGGAGCGGGTGCTTGTAGGTGACGAGCCCGGGGTTGTGGCGGTTGCGGATGTAGGTGGGGATCGACTCCATCGGCCCGGGGCGGTAGAGGGAGATGACCGCGATCAAATCCTCGATCGACTCGGGGCCGAGCTGGGCGATCACGTTGCGCATGCCCGCGGACTCGAACTGGAAGACGCCGACGCACTGCCCCTTGGTGAGCATCGCGAAGGTGTCGGGATCGTCGAGCGGGATGCTGTCCGCGCGAAAGCCGGGACTGCGTTTGGCGGCCTCCTTCTCGGCGTAGCTGATGACCGTCAGCGTGCGAAGGCCGAGGAAGTCCATCTTGAGCAGCCCGAGCTCCTCAAGCGTCGTCATCGTGAACTGGGTGACCGGCATCGTCTCCTCCGCCTTGTAGAGCGGCACGTAGCTGTCCACCGGGTCGCGGGTGATGACGACGCCCGCCGCGTGGGTCGAGGCGTGGCGGGGCATCCCCTCGATCTTGCGCGCCATGTCGAGCAGCTCGGCCACCTTGGGGTCGCTCTCGCGCATCTGCTTGAGGTCCGCCGAGACCGAAAGCGCCCGGTCGAGCGTCATCTTCAGCTCGTTCGGCACGAGCTTGGCGATCGCGTCCACCTGCTGGTAGGGGACGCCGAGCACCCGCCCCACGTCGCGGATGGCCGCGCGCGCGGCCATCGTCCCGAAGGTGATGATCTGCGCGACATGGTCCGCGCCGTACTTGCGCACGACGTAGTCGATGACCTCCTGCCGCCGCTCGTAACAGAAATCGATGTCGAAGTCGGGCATGCTGACCCGCTCGGGGTTCAAAAACCGCTCGAAGAGCAGGTTGTAGCGGATGGGATCGATGCCGGTGATGCCGATGCAGTAGGCGGCGAGGCTTCCCGCGCCCGAACCGCGGCCCGGCCCCACCGGGATGCCGACCGATTTCGCGTAGTTGATGAAGTCGAAGACGATGAGGTAGTAGTCGACGTACCCCATCTTGATGATCACGTCCAGCTCGTACTCCAGCCGTTCCGCGACGGCCGGGTCGGGCTGATCGCCGTAGTGGCGGCGCAGGCCCTCGTAGCAGAGGCGCTTGAAGTAGGAGAGGTTGTCCTCCCCGCCCGGCGCGACGAAGAGCGGGAGCTTGGTATTGCCGAACTCGAACTCGACGTTGCACATCTCCGCGATTTTGAGGGTGTTGTCGAGCGCGCCGGGGTAGTTCTGGAAGAGCGCGGCCATCTCGTCACGGCTCTTGACGTAGAATTCCTCCGTCTCAAATTCGAGGTCGCCCGGCTCGTCCACCGTGGTGTTTGTCTGGATGCAGATCAGCACGCTCTGCATCCTGGCGTCCGCCCTCTCGATGTAGTGGGCGTCGTTGGTGGCGACGAGGCCGATGCCCGTCTCCTTGGAGAGCCGCAGCAGGTCGGGCAGGATCTGCTCCTGAAGCCGGATGCCGTGGTTCTGGATCTCGATATAGTAATTTCCCTCGCCGAAGACGTTTTGGTACCAGAGCGCCGTCTCCTTCGCGCGGTCATAATCCCCCGCGGCGAGCATCCGGGGAATCTCCCCCGCGAGGCAGGCCGACAGACAGACGAGCCCCTCGTGATACTCCTCGAGCAGGTCGTGATCGACGCGCGGCTTGGAGTAGAAGCCCTCGACGAACCCGGCGGACACCATCTTGATCAGGTTCTGGTAGCCGGTGTTATTTTTGCAGAGCAGCACGAGATGGTAGGGGGAGGAATCGACCTTGTGCTGCTTATCGAAGCGGGTGCGCGGCGCGACATAGACCTCGCACCCGATGATCGGCTTGACGCCCGCCTTTTTGGCGGCCTTGTAAAAGTCGATCGCGCCGAACATCACGCCGTGGTCGGTGATCGCCACGGACGACTGCCCGAGCGCCTTGACCCGCTCGACCAGCCGCTCGATCCGGCAGGCGCCGTCGAGCAGGCTGTATTCGGTATGTACGTGCAGATGCGCAAAATCGGCCATTTCCGTTCCCCCTTTGCCCGTTCCTCTTACGCCCTATCCGAGCCGCACGGCCGTGCCCGACACGGTCACCATGAGCATGCCGTTGTTCGCGCCGAGCACCTCGTAATCCACGTCAATCCCGACGACCGCGTCGGCCCCGAGCGCCCGCGCGCGCTCCTCCAGCTCCCGCATCGCTTCCTCCCGCGCCCGGAGCAGCTCCTCCTCATAGGTCCCCGAACGGCCGCCGAAGAAGTTGGAGAGCCCGGCGGTGAAGTCCTTGATGAAATCGACGCCCGCGATCACCTCGCCGAACACGACGCCTTGATATTCCGTAATATGCTTCCCTTCCACCGAAGGGGTCGTCGTCAGAATCATGCCTGTTCCTCCCTGTGCTCTTTCCTTCGAAGCTCCGCGGCGTATTCGGATATCCGCCGCAGGCGGTGGTTGACGCCCGACCGGGAGATCGGGCTCGTAAGCGCCTTGCCCAGCTCCCGCAGGGACATGTCCGGATTTTGCAGCCGCAGCCGCGCGAGCTCCCGCAGCTCCTCGTCGAGCGAACCGATGCCTCCCGACGCTTCGATCAGCCGGATGTCCTCGATCTGGGAGAGCGCCGCGTTGACCGTCTTGGAGATGTTGGCCGTCTCGCAGTTGGTGGCGCGGTTGACCCGGTTGCGGAGCTCCTTGACGATCTTGACCTCCATCAGTTCGAGCGACGACTTGGGCGCGCCGAGGTAGGTCAGCAGGTCCTCGATGTTTTCGCTCTCCTTGTAGTAGAGCAGGTAGTCGTTGCGGCGGACGGTGCGCTTGGGCGGCGCGAGATATTCCGCGAGCAGCGCCGCGAGGTCGTCCGCGAGCGGCTGGTGCTGGGTCGCGAATTCGACGCGGTAGCCCTTTTCCGGGTCGGACACCGCGCCGCACGCCAGAAACGCCCCGCTCAAAAAGGCGGCGGCCTCCTCCTCGGGGACATGCGCGAAGTCGATGCGGCGGGGGTCCTCCCCCGCCCTGCACCCGAAACGGGAGAGCACGGCGACCCGGTCGGAGAGGCTGTCCACCGTCACGAGGTAGACGCTCCGGCGGTCCTTGCGCTTGACCTCCCGCAGGGTGATGCTCCCGCCGAGGCCCACCAGGTCGGAGATGCTGTCCGCGTAGAGCCGCGCGACGAATTTGTGCTCGGTGTGCAGCGAGATCTCCTCCGGCCCGAACGCGCGTCCGAACAGCAAAAGGCCGTAGGCGAGCGCCCACCTGCGGCGCTGGCGAAACGGCCTGTTATTGCAGATTTCACTTTTGATGCGGTAGGCGAACGACATGGCTACTCCTTGCGCTTGGCGATATCCCGGTGGGTCACGGTGCTGCGCACCTTCTGTTCCTGCATGTGCTCCTCCAGAAGCTGCGCGAAGACCACCGAGCGGTGCTTCCCGCCCGTGCAGCCGACCGCGATGGTCAGCTGGGTCTTCCCCTCGTCCCGGTAGAGGGGCAGCAGGTAGTCGACGAGGTCGAACAGCTTGGGGATCAGCTTCCGCGCCTGCTCCCATTTGAGGACGTACTCCCGCACCGGCGCATCGAGGCCGGTCAGGCTCTTGAGTTCGGGCACGTAGAAGGGGTTCGGCAGGCAGCGCACGTCAAAGACGAGGTCCGCCTCCTTGGGCAGGCCGTATTTGAAGCCGAAGGACATGCAGTTGACGAGCATCGCCTGGTTTTTGTCGTCGAGGAAGATGCCGACCACCTTTTCCCGCAGCTGGTTGACCGAGAGGTAGGTGGTGTCGATCACATAGTCGGCGCACTCCCGCAGCCGGGAGAGCAGCCGCCGTTCCTCCGCGATGGCCTCCTCGATCGAGGTGTTTTCGTCGTCCATCAGCGGGTGGGTGCGGCGGGTCTCCTTATACCGCTGGATGAGCGTCGCGTCCTCGCAGTCGAGGAAGAGGGTCTGAAACCCGCTCGACGCCTCCAGAAACTCCTCGATTCCCTCGAAGATGTCCCCGAAAATTTCCCGGCTGCGCGCGTCGATGACGAGCGCGACCTTATCCACCTTATCCTCCGCCTGGAGGCACAGGTCGGTGAAGGATTTGACCATCTTGGGCGGGAGGTTGTCGACGCAGTAGTAGCCGATATCCTCCATCGCCGCGATCGCGCGGGATTTTCCCGAACCGGACATGCCGGTGATGATTACAAATTCCATAGGCTTCCTTTTCCGCCCGCCTGGCGGGCGCTCTCAGAGCAGTTTGATTTCACATTCGAGCGTATAGCCGGTCTTCTCCAGCACTTCCTTTTGGACCAGTTCGACGAGCGCGAGCACGTCGCGGCAGGTGGCGTTGTCGTAGTTGATGACGAAGCCCGCGTGCTTTTCGCTGACCATCGCGCCGCCCACCCGGCGGCCCTTGAGCCCGCACCGGTCGATGAGCGCCGACGCGTAGGAGCCGGCCGGACGCTTGAAGGTGCTGCCGCCGCTCGGGTATTCGAGCGGCTGCTTCTGCTTCCGGCGCTCCATGAGATCGTCCATTTTGGCACGGATGGCGGCGGGGTCGCCCTTTTGGAGCCGGAAAGCCGCGCCGGTGATGAGATGCCCGGGACGGCCGGTAAACCAGCTGTGCCGGTAGGAGAGCTCCAGCTCCGCGGCGCCGAGGACGCGTTCCCCGCCCTCTGGCGTGAGACAGCGGACGCTTTCAAGCACATCCTTCATCTCGCCGCCGTAGGCGCCCGCGTTCATATAGACCGCGCCGCCCACGCTGCCGGGGATGCCGTAGGCGAATTCCAGCCCCGACAGCCCCCGCTGCCACGCGAAGACGCAGAGCGCCGTCAGGCTCGCGCCCGCGGGGCAGAAGATCGTCTCCGGGCCTTGCATCCCGGGCTTCGCGGCCTGCTCGTCGAAGGAGAGCACCGCGCCCCGGATCCCCTCGTCCGAGACGAGCAGGTCGGATCCCCTGCCGATGATCGTGAGCGCAACGCCCAGCTCCCCCGCCCGCCGCATAACCTTCGCGGCCGTCTCAGCGTCCGCCGGGCGGACCAGCAGGTCGGCCGGCCCCCCGATTTTAAACGACGTGTGCCTGGACATCGGTTCGTCCGCATGGCAGGCGCACCCGATCGATTCGCAGTACGCCCGCAGCTCGTGTATCCCGCTCATGAAGCCTCCTGGAAAATCATTTGTATTGTTTGCCGAGCAGCGCCGCGCCGATGATGCCCGCGTCGTTGCCGAGCTTCGCCTTGATGATCTGCGAACAGTTGTTGGGGTCGTGGTTGAAGGTCTGCGGATAGGCGCGCTCCCGCATCGGGCCGAAGAGGGTCTCCCCCTCCTTGCTGATGCCGCCGCCAATGACAACCGCCTGCGGCTGGAAGAGGTTGATGATGCCGCTGACCGCGTAGGCGAGGTAGTCGATATACTGGTCGACAACCGCCTTGCCCGCCTCGTCGCCCGCGCGCATCGCATCGAACGCGGTGCGGCCGCTCACCTTGTCGAGGCTGCCCTCCGCGAGCTCCCACATCTTGGATTTCGCGTTGAGCTGCATGGACTCGCGGGTGATGCGGATGAGCCCCGTCACCGCGCAGTAGGACTCGATGCAGCCGCGCCGGCCGCAGGTGCAGGGCACGCCCTGGTAGACCATGCCGATGTGCCCAAGCTCCGCGCCCTTGTAATTGAATCCCGACTGGATTTTTCCGTCGATGATGATGCCGCCGCCCACGCCGGTGCCCAGCGTGATCAGGATGACCGAGTCGAGCCCCTTGGCCGCACCGGCCATCAGTTCCCCGTAAGCGGCGGCGTTGGCGTCGTTTTCGACATAGACCTTCTTGCCGAGCCGTTCCGCGACGAGCATTCCCAGCGGGGTGTCGTGGAAGCCGAGGTTCGCCGCGAGTCCCACCATGCCCGTTTCGGGGTTCACGGTGCCGGGCGTCCCGACGCCCACCCACGCGACCTCGTCGAAGGTGACGCCCGCGTTTTCGACCGCCCGGCGCGCGGTCGCCGCCATGTCGTCCGCGATCTCCTCCGCCGGATGGAACGCCTTGGTCTTTTCATTGGCACGGCCGACGATCCGGTAGTCCTCGTCCACCACGCCGACGGCGATGTTGGTGCCGCCGAGGTCGATTCCCACGTAATAACTCATCGTATGCTCTCCCTTTCCTCTTGATGTCCTCCTGGTGGCTTTATATCAGCGGACGCCCGCTCTTTTCCCGCGCGAGCGCCAGAAAGCGCCCGTAGTCGGCGTTCATGACAAGCTCCTCCGGGAAGCCGATCTCCTCCAGCATCTCGACGGCCGCGCCGACATTGCCGATCTGGGTGAAAAAGTGCGCGTCCGAGCTGCACACCACCCGCACCCCGTATTTTTTGCAGCTCTCCGCGATCCTGCGGCAGTTTTCCGCCGAACCGGGCCTGCATTCAAAGGAGTGGGCGTTGATTTCGACGATCTTGCCGTTTTCGGCGAACGCCTTTACGACGGCGTCCACGTCGAAGCGGTAGCGCTCGTCCCCCGCGTGGCCGATCACGTCGACGAGGGGATTCTTCGCGACCGCGAGCCAGCCGGCGGTGTGCTCCTCCTCGGTGGCGGGCGCGAGGCAGTTGATGTGGTAGGAGGCGATCACCCAGTCGAGCCGCGCGAGCTTGCGGTCGGGCAGGTCGAGGCCCCCCTCGTAATCGATGATGTTCGTCTCCGCGCCCTTGAGGACGACGACCCCCTCCATCAGGTCGGGGATCACGTTGGGCAGGTTGCTGAAAAACATCCCGCCCGGCGCGCCCTCCATCGCCGGGCAGTGCTCGGTGACGCAGAGAAATCGGATCCCGCTGCGCGCGGCGTACCGCACGTTCTCATAGAGGGTGCTGAACGCGTGGTCGCACGCAACGGTATGGCTGTGGGTTTCCGCGATGATCTGCATGCAGTCAGGTTCCTTTCCGGATTAGAAATCTCCCCAGTCGGTGGGGTTGCCGCCGTCCGGCTCGACCATGCCGAGCTTTTCGAGCAGCTCCTGGGCGGCGTTGTAGCCCATGCGCTTCTGGCGGTTGTTCATCGCCGCGACTTCGATGATGATGGCGAGGTTGCGCCCCGGCTTCACCGGGATGGTCAGCGACGGGATCTGCACGCCGAGCACCTCGGTGTATTCGTCGTTCATGCCCATCCGGTCGTACACCTTGGCGGCGTCCCACTGTTCGAGCTGAACGATCATGTTGATCTTCTCGGTCATCTTGACCGCGCCGATGCCGAAGAGGCGGCGGGCGTTGATGATGCCCACGCCGCGCAGCTCCATGAAGTGGCGGATATTTTCGGGCGAGGAGCCGACGAGGCTCTTGGCGGAGACGCGCCGGATCTCCACCGCGTCATCCGCGATGAGGCGGTGGCCGCGCTTGACGAGCTCAATGGCCGTCTCGCTCTTGCCGACGCCGCTCTCCCCGAGCAGCAGGATGCCCTCGCCGTAGACCTCGACAAGCACGCCGTGGCGGGTGACGCGGGGGGCGAGCTCGACGTTGAGCTCCCCGATGAGCCCCGCCATGAAGGCGGAGGTGCCGTCCGCGGTGCGCAGCAGCGGGACCTTGTATTTCTGCGCGGCGGAACGCATCCGGTCGGTCACCTCGATGTTCCGGGTGATGACGACCGCGGAGGGCTGGCTTGCAAAGTAGTCGTCCACGCGGCGGGTGCGCTCCTCCTCGTCGAACTGGTCGAGGAAGGCAAACTCGCTCTTTCCGAGGATCTGCATCCGCTGGTGGTCGAAATAATCAAAAAAGCCGGACAGCTGCAGCCCCGGCCGGTTGACCTCGGGCGTGGAGATGGAGATCCCGGCGGCGTCTTCGGGAAGATAGACCACCTCAAGAGATC
>NZ_DBMDHH010000038.1:0-27538 GCF_057433415.1 Anaerotruncus sp.
CGGGCGCAGCCCGGGCAGGCCGCCTAAGCCCCTCGTGCCCTTCTTTGGTTCCTTTCTTGGGCAAGCAAGAAAGGAACTCGCTGTCGGTCGACTACCGACAAGCTCCACCGCTCACTGAGCGGCAAATCTAAAACCGCCGTCGGTCGACCACCGACAATCTCCGCCGCTCTCCGAGCGGCAAACAGAAAGCGAGGTGACGCTGTGGCTGTCAAAAAAATTACCAAACGCTGGCTCTTTAACAACCTCGGCGTCATTCTGGTCATTCTGATCGCGCTGGAGATCGGCTTTGCGTTCGGCATCCGCGCCTTCTATTACAACAACGTCCAGGCGGCGATCATGACGCAGGCAAACATCGTCGTATCGCAGCTCAACGCCTACGCCGAGGACAGCTCGGCCGTCTTCTCCGAGCAGGTGCGCAGCCTCGTGGAAAACTTCCAGGAGCGCAACCGCATGGAGCTGATGACCGTCGATATCGATAAAAAGGTCACCTTTACCTCGAGCGGGTTCGAGCCGGGCAGCAACATCCAGATGCCCGATTTCGACGACGCGATGAAGGCCGCCGACGGCGTCGGGCGGTTCACCGGCGTGATCAACGGGGAAAAGATCATGGCGATCACGCGCGCCTCCCCCGTCGTCGACCAGCAGATCGCGGCGGTGCGGTTCGCCGTTTCGCTCGACCTTGTGGATCAGCAGATCATCCTGTTTATCCTAATCCTCACCCTTGTTTGCGTGGCAATCATCTTCTTCGTCATCTTCTCTGGCTCCTACTTCATCAATTCGATCGTCAACCCGGTGGGAGAGGTGGGCGTCACCGCGCGCAAGATCGCTCACGGCGATTTTAACGCGCGGCTCGCCAAGCGCAACGACGACGAAATCGGCGAACTCTGCGACACGATCAACTACATGGCGGAGGAGCTCTCCCAGAGTGAACGGATGAAAAACGATTTCATTTCCTCCGTCTCCCACGAGCTGCGCACCCCGCTCACCGCGATCAAGGGATGGGCGGAGACGATCGCCGACATGGGCGGCGAGGTCGATCCGGAGATGCTATCCAAGGGGATGCGGGTCATCACCGGAGAAACCGAACGCCTCGCCGGGATGGTGGAAGAGCTGCTCGATTTCAGCCGCATCCAGAGCGGCCGCATGAAGCTCGTCAAGGATAAGATGGATCTGATCGCCGAGCTCTCCGAGGCGGTGCTCATGTTCGAGGAGCGCGCCAAGCATGAGGAAAAGCGCCTTATCTACGAGGAGCCCGACCTCGTGGCCCCGATCGAGGGGGACCGCAACCGGCTGCGCCAGGTGTTCGTCAACATCATCGACAACGCGCTGAAGTACTCCGACCGTGGGGACACGGTGACCATCAAGGCCGACATGCGGGACGGCAACATCCGCATCACCGTCGCGGACACCGGCTGCGGCATCCGCGAGCAGGATCTGCCCAAGGTCAAGGAGAAGTTCTTCAAGGCCAATTCCACCCGCCGCGGCTCGGGAATCGGGCTTGCGGTGGCGGACGAGATCGTCGCCATGCACGGCGGCTCGCTGGAGCTCACCTCCAAGGAAAATGTCGGCACCCGCGTGACGATCCTGCTGCCCACGGGAAAGAGTTGATTTATTCACAATTGGCGTGGTAATATGTTATCTGAACTTGCCGCCGGGACCGGCGGCGCGGCGGGCCGCGGACAGCGGCCTGTCTGGAAAGGGCTGATCATTTGTCGGAAAACTCCTGTAAAAAAGAGATCAAAAAGACGTCCATCGGCGGACAGGCCCTCATCGAAGGGGTCATGATGAAGGGGCCGCGGATTTCCGCGATGGCGATTCGCCAGCAAAACGGCGAAATTATTACCGAGACCTGGGACAGCGGCGGAAACAAGTGGTACCACAAGGTCCCCATCCTCCGCGGCATCTTTAATTTTATCGGCATGCTCGGGCAGGGCTACAAGTGCCTCATGCGTTCCGCCGACCTCTCCGGCTTCGCCGAGGAGGAGGAACCCTCCAAATTTGACCGCTGGGTCGACGAGCACCTCGGCGACAAGGCCATGTGGGTCTTCAACGCCGTCGTCACCATCCTTGCGGCAGTGCTCTGCGTCGGCCTCTTCATGCTCCTTCCCGCGGCGGTCATCAAATTCCTCGGCCACTTCGTCAACGCTCCCGGTTTCGCCATGACCCTGACCGAGGGGCTGCTAAAGATCGCCATCTTTATCCTCTACCTCTTCCTCGTCACCCGTATGTCGGACATCCACCGGGTGTTCGAATACCACGGCGCGGAACATAAGACGATCGCCTGCTATGAGGCGGGCGACGAGCTCACCCCCGAAAACGCGAAGAAATATGTACGCTTCCATCCCCGCTGCGGCACCAGCTTCCTGCTGATCGTGCTGGTCATCTCCATCCTCGTCTTTTCGGTCGTGACCTGGAGCAATATCTGGATGCGCGTCGCGCTGAAAATCCTGCTGCTGCCCGTGGTCATCGGCATCTCCTACGAGATCATCCGCTATGCCGGGCGCCACAACAATCCCTTCACCCGCGCGCTCTCCGCGCCCGGCCTCTGGCTCCAGCGGCTCACCACCTTCGAGCCCGACCTCACACAGCTTGAGGTCGCCATCGCCGCCATGACCCCCTGCATTCCGGAGAACGGCGAGGATATCTATTAACGCTGGAAGCGTTAATAGATATCCCTCCAAGGGGAAACTTTCGAGAAAGTTTCCCCTGCCCCCTTCAAAGCTTTTGGTTCAGGCAGGCCGCGCGGCCCAAGCACAGCCGCCGTCCGTGCCGGGAAAACCCATCGACCGGAAGGCTCGCCGGGGCCGCCCGGCGGAAAATAACGCCCCGCACCGGAGGGGAACTTTCGAAAAAGTTTCCCCCGGCCCCCCTTCAAAGCTTTTGGTTCAGGCAGGCCGCGCGGCCCAAGCACAGCCGCCGCCCGTGCCGGGAAAATCCATCGACCGGAAGGCTCGCCGGGGCCGCCCGGCGGAAAATAACGCCCCGCAGGGGCGTTCGCGCGCGAAGCGCGCGTGCGCGGCCGGGGCCGCGCAATTTTCCGCCTCCCCGCCCCGTCCACCGCGCCACAACTCAAAAACGCGCCGGCGAAATTCGCCGGCGCGTTTTGGAAAGGAAGGGAAGTTTATGACGCTCGCCGACGCCTACCGCGAAGGGCTCGCGCTCGCGGGGCCGGGCACCGACCGCGCGTTCGAGGTCTCCTGTCTCTTTGAGGGCGCATTCGGGCTCCCCCGATACGCGCCGGGACTGGACGCGCGGCAAGCGGGGGCACCGGCTCTGGAACGCTTTTTCGCGCACTGCCGAAAGCTCGCGGAGGGCGAACCGCTCCAATACCTGCTGGGCGAGTGGGAATTTTTCGGGCTGCCCTTCTTTGTGGGCGAGGGGGTGCTCATCCCCCAGCCGGACACCGAGACGCTGGTGGAGACCGCGCTCGGCCTGATGGAGGGGACCCCTTCGCCGGTCGTCGCGGACCTGTGCGCCGGGAGCGGGTGCGTGGGAATCTCGATCGCGCACATGCGTCCGGACGCGCGGGTGTACGCGCTCGAGCTGTCGGAGGCGGCGTTCCCCTATCTCGCGCGAAACATCGAACGAAACGGCGCGCCGGTGGAGGCGCTGCTCTGCGACGCGCTCGCGCCGCCCGCGCTGCCGCCGCTCGACGGCGTGGTATCCAACCCGCCGTACATTTCGCGGGAGGAGATGGCGGGGCTTCCGCCGCAGGTAAAGCGCGAACCGGAAATGGCGCTTTACGGCGGCGGGGACGGGCTGGATTTTTACCGGGCGCTGCCGGACGTCTACCGTCCGCTGATCAAAGAGGGGGGCTTTCTGGCGCTCGAGGTGGGGTACACGCAGGCGGAAGCGGTCGCGGCGCTGGTGCGCGGCGCGGGTTTCCACGCGGTGGAAACCCGCCGCGACCTCGCGGGCGTCGCGCGCGTGGTAACCGGCCTAAAATGAAAAGTTTTGTCAACTTTTTTATCTCCGGCCCAAGAGCCGCCCTTCGGGCGGTTGGCCTCCGAAGCGCCTCGCTGCGGCTCGGTGAAAAGTTGCGGGTGAGAAAAGGCCCGGCGTTTCGTCAGAAACGCCGGGCCTTTTCGAGGGCGGAGCCCTGAGCCCGGGCCCGCGGGCCCTGCTTCAGGCGCTTTTTTGAAGGGTTTGGGGGACTTTTTTCAAGAAAAAAAGTCCCCCAAGGACATGTCCCCACGGGCGGGGCCTAGCAATCCTCCGTAGCCAAAGCAGCCTCCACGCCAAACTCGACCAAACAGACGATGACGCGGTTAAAGCTGACATTCTCCCGCAGCGCGATACGATCAACCGCGTCGGCCAAACGCTCCGGAAGATAGATCGTTTTGTAAACCGAGCGCTCCTTTTTGCAGCCCTGGATCATCAACGGCATCCTATCGCCCCCTTCGCTATCATAACATGGCGGCGGCGGGCGGGCCGCAAAACGTACTTATTCTAAGTACACAAAATTTTACGCGCGAAAAACCGGGGCGGGTATCCTTCGATACCCGCCCCGGCATTTTTCTTTGATCAGCCGCCCAGCTCTCCCAGGATCCTGTGGTACATATCGATGTACTCGCCCGCCGAGCGGTCCCACGAGAAGTCGCAGGTCATCGCCTTCTGGACCGCCTTGGGCCAGACCTCGCGGTTGTAATACAGCCCCGCCGCCCGGTCGATCGCGCCGAGCATGTCGTGCGCGTTGTAGGTCTTGAAGGTGAAGCCGTTGCCCTCGAGGCTCAGCCCCATGTCGGTGATCGAATCCTTGAGGCCGCCCGTCTCGCGCACGATCGGCAGGGTGCCGTAGCGCAGGGACACCATCTGGGCAAGCCCGCAGGGCTCGCTCTTGGAGGGCATCAAAAAGCAGTCCGCGCCCGCGTAGATCTTGCGCGCGAGGTCGGGGATGAATCCGATGCGCACCGCCGTTTTGCCGGGATATTTGGCCTGCATCTCCTGGAAGAAGCTCTCGAAGATGTAGTCGCCCGAGCCGAGCGCCACCACCTGGAGCTCCCGTTTCATCAGCTCCTCATAGATATACTGGATGAGGTCGATGCCCTTGTGCGCGACGAACCGCGTCACGACGCCGACCAGCATCGTGTCCTTATCCTGCTTGAGGCCCATGGTCTTTTGCAGCTCGGTCTTGTTGACGTATTTGCGGTCGATCGTCTCGGGGCCGTAATTTGCGTAGAGCGCCGGGTCGGCCCCGGGGTTGTAGCTCTGGGTGTCGATGCCGTTCAAAATGCCCATCAACTTGTGCTGATTGGCGCGCAGCAGGCGGTCGAGGCCGTGGGCGAACCAGGGGTCGGTAATCTCCTTGGCGTAGGTCGGGCTCACCGTCGTGACGTAATCGCACACCTCGATGGCCGCCTTCATCATGTTGAGGCATCCGTCGTAGAGCATGGTGGGCGCGGCGTAATAGGGCAGCCCCAGCACGTCGGTCGCGATCTCCATGCCGTATTTGCCCTGGTACTGGATGTTGTGGATGGTGAAGACCGTCTTGATGTTCTTGTATTTGTCAAGGTGGCGGTAGAAGAGGTTGAGGTAGACGGGCGTCATTGCGGTCTGCCAGTCGTTGCAATGCAGGATTTCGGGGTCGAAATCGACGTACTGGATCATCTCGCAGACGGCCTTGGAGAAAAAGGCGAACCGCTCCGCGTCGTCGTAGAAGCCGTAGATGCCGCCGTCCCGCTTGAAGTAGTACTCGTTGTCGAGGAAGTAGTACTTGACGCCGTTGTAGTTGCTTTCAAAGACGCCGCAGTACTGGTTGCGCCAGCCGAGCGGGACGTAAAAGCTGCAAACGAACTGCATCTTTTCCCGCAGTTCGGGCTTGATCGAGCTGTAGAGCGGGACGACGACCCTGCACGCGTGCTGCTTGCTGCGGATCGCCCGCGGCAGGGAGCCCGCGACGTCGGCAAGCCCGCCGGTCGCTATAAACGGGGTCGCCTCGCTCGCCACATATAAAATCCTCATGTTCTTCCTCCTGTATTCGCCGGCATGGCCGGTCTGCTGTGAGGACAGGGGCGGCCACAGCCGCCCCTGTACGAATGGCCCTCCGGTCAGATGCTGTTCCCCTTGGCGATGTAGGTCGGATAGGTCTCATATCCGATCAGCACGCGGGAATCCTTGATGAGCACATCCTTGTCGGTGATGACGTACTCGAGATGGGCGTTGTCGCCGACATAGGTGTCCTGCATGATGATGCAGTTTTTGAGCACCGCGTTGCGCCCGATCTTGGCGCCGCGGAAGATGATGCAGTTCTGCACGTCGCCGTTGATGATGCAGCCGTCGGCGATCAGCGAATTGCCCACCCGCGCCGACAGGCCGTATTTGACGGGCACCTGGTCGCGCACCTTGGTAAAGACGGGGCGCTTGTTCGGGAAGAGCTCGGCGCGCACCCGCGGGTCGAGCAGCTCCATGTTGGCGGCAAAGTAGCTCTTCATGCCCGAGATCTTGTGGGTGTACCCGCTGAACTCGTAGGCCTTGATGGCCAGCTTGCCGACCGCCGGCTGGATGGCGTGGCGGATGAGGGAATACTGGTCGTGGCTCTTGCCCTCGCCGACCAGCCGCTCAAGCAGCGTCTTTTCCAGCAGCATGACGTTCATGTAGACATGCTGGGTGCCGCGCACGTCGGGACGCACCGAGATGTCGGTGACGTCCTTTGTCTCCTCGTCGTAGGCGAGGGTCGTGGTGTCGCGGGCGCTCTCGGCGGAGACCTCGGTGGTCTTGAACATCATCGAGATCTGTGCGCCCGATTTGATGTGCTCGTTGATCATCTCGCGCATGTCGATGTTGGCGATGATGTCGCTGTCGCAGAGAAGCACGTATTTGGCGTCGTTGTGCTTGATGTAGCTCATCGCGCCCTGGAGCGCCTCGAGCCGGCCGCGGTAGATGCCGCTGCCCTGGCTGCTCGCGAAGGGGGGCAGGATGACGAGGCCCCCGCGCTTGCGGGCGAGGTCCCACGCGCGGCCCGCGCCCACATGGTCCATCAGCGACTGGTAGTTCTGCTTGGTGATGATCCCGATATCCTGGATGTCGGAATTGACCATGCTCGAGAGCACGAAGTCGATCAGGCGGTAGCGCCCGCCGTAGGGCACCGAGCCGGTCGTGCGCCGCTCGGTCAGCTCGCCGAGCATGCTGTCGTGCATATTGGAGAAAATAATCCCCATTACTTTATTTTCTCTCATGTCCTTATTGCACCCCCTGAACGTCTTTGTCGATCATCGCTTTGGGGGCTACCACCGCGCCTGCGCCGATTGTGATGCCGTTGCCGACAACGGCGATTCCCCAGTTGTCCCTGTTCTCGGCGTTCTCGGGCCTCTGGCCAACCACGGCCCCCTCCCCGATCACGCAGTTTTCCGCCACGATCGCGTATTCGACGACCGCGCCCTTTTTGATCACCGTGCCGGGCATGATGATCGAATCGCGCACCACCGCGCCCTCCTCGACGGTCACGCCCGCGAAGAGGATGGAAAAGTCGACATTGCCCGCGATCGTGCAGCCCTCGGTGACCATCGAGTTCTGCACCACCGCGCCGTTGGCGATGTAGTGCGGCGGCATGACCGGGTTGCGGGAATAGATCTTCCAGCTGTCGTCGTAGAGGTCGAGCGGGACCTTCGGGTCGAGCAGGTCCATATTCGCCTCCCACAGGCTGTCGATCGTGCCGACGTCCTTCCAGTAGCCCTCGAACGGATAGGCGACCATCTTCTGCCCGTCGCCCAGCATCGCCGGCAGGATGTTCTTGCCGAAGTCCTTGGTGGAGAGCGGGTCGGCCTCGTCCTCGATGAGGTATTTGCGCAGCTTCTCCCAGGTGAAGATGTAGATGCCCATCGAAGCGAGGTTGCTCTTGGGCTGGGGCGGCTTCTCCTCGAACTCGAAGATGGTGCCGTCCGGGTATGTGTTCATGATGCCGAACCGGCTGGCCTCCTCCATCGGGACCTGAAGCACCGCGATCGTGCAGTCGGCGTTCTTCTCCTTGTGGTAGGCGAGCATCTTCTCATAGTCCATCTTGTAGATGTGGTCGCCCGAGAGGAGCAGGACGTATTCCGGCTCGTAGCGGTCGATGAAGTTGATGTTCTGGTAGATGGCGTTCGCCGTGCCGGTGTACCAGTCGGACCCGGAGGACTTCTGGTAGGGCGGCAGCACGAACACGCCGCCGTTGGCGCGGTCGAGGTCCCACGGCTGGCCGTTGCCGATGTACTCGTTGAGCACGAGCGGCTGGTACTGGGTGAGCACGCCCACCGTGTCGATCCCCGAGTTGATGCAGTTGGAAAGCGGGAAATCAATGATCCTGTACTTGCCGCCGAAGGGAACCGCCGGCTTGGCGAGGTTCTGCGTCAGTGTGTACAGCCTGCTGCCCTGCCCGCCGGCGAGCAGCATGGCAATCCATTCCTTCTTGAACATGTTGTTACCCCCTTTGTTGATGGCTCAAGTCCCCTGCTTTTGGGGTTTCCTGCGCTCTTTCTTCACAACAGGCTTTCCGGCCGGGGCCTTCGCGGCCTTTTTGGCCGTGGTTTTCGCCCGGACGGCCTTTTCCGTCCTGCGCGGCCTGCCCTTGAGGAAGACCGCCGCCAGCGGCGGCACCGTGATCGTGATCGACTGCTTCATGTCGTGGTCCGGCTGGTTCTTCACCCGGATCGCGCCGCGGTTCACCACGCCGCTGCCGCCGTATTTCACGTCGTCGGTGTTGAAGACCTCGTCATAGCTCGTCGCGTCGGGCACCCCGATGCGGTAGTCCTCCCGCGTCACAGGCGCGAAGTTGCAGACCACCACAAGGTCGTCCCCGTTGTCGTCGATGCGTCGGAAGACGATGATGTTCCGGGCGTGGTCGTCGTGCGCCAGCCAGTTGAAGCCGTCCCACGAGTCCTCCACCTGCCACAGGCAGGCGTGCGCGAGGTAGAAGTGGTTGAGGTCCCGCACAAACTGCTGCATCTGGCGGTGGGAGTCGTAGTCGAGCAGCATCCAGTCGAGCTGCTGCTTGTAGTTCCACTCGATGAACTGCGCGAACTCGCAGCCCATAAAGAGCAGCTTCTTGCCCGGATGGGTCATCATGTAGGCCAGGAAGGTGCGCATACCGGAGAATTTCATCGCGTAGTCGCCCGGCATCTTGTTGATGAGCGAGCACTTGCCGTGCACCACCTCGTCGTGGGAGATCGGCAGGATGAAGTTCTCCGAGAAGGCGTAGAAGAGGCTGAAGGTCAATTTGTCGTGGTTGTAGCTGCGGAAGATCGGGTCGAGCGACGTATAGGCGATCATGTCGTTCATCCAGCCCATGTTCCACTTGAAATTGAACCCGAGCCCGCCCACATAGGCGGGCTTCGTGACCATCGGCCACGCGGTCGACTCCTCCGCGATCATCAGCGCGCTGGGATGCTCGGTGAGCACGGCGGTGTTCATCTTCTGAAGGAACGCCACCGCCTCGAGGTTTTCGCGGCCGCCGTTGACGTTGGGCAGCCATTCCCAGTCCTCGCGCCCGTAATCGAGGTAGAGCATCGAGGCCACCGCGTCGACGCGGATGCCGTCGATGTGGTACTTCTCCACCCAGAACATCGCGCTCGAGGCAAGGAAGCTCACGACCTCGTTGCGCCCGAAGTCGAAGATGCGGGTCCCCCAGTGGGCGTGCTCGCGCTTGTGCACGTCCTGGTATTCGTAGAGCGGCTGGCCGTCGAACTCGTAGAGGCCGTGCGCGTCCTTGGGGAAGTGCGCGGGCACCCAGTCCATGATCACGCCGATGCCCGCCTGGTGGCACCTGTCCACAAAGTACATGAAGTCGTGCGGGGTGCCGTAGCGCGAGGTCGGCGCGAAATAGCTCGTCACCTGGTAGCCCCACGAACCGTCGTAAGGGTGCTCCATCACCGGCATCAGCTCGACGAAGTTGTAGCCCATGTCGCCCAGGTATTCGACCAGCTCGTCGACGGTCCTGCGGTAGTCGTAGGTGTTGCCGTCGGGGTAGCGCCGCCAGGAGCCGAGGTGCATCTCATAGATATTGACCGGGCTGCGGTAGGGGTTGAAGCCCTGGCGGCTCGCGAACCACGCGCCGTCGTCCCACTCGTAGCCCTCGATGTCGTACAGCTTGGAGGCCGTCTCCGGCGGAGTCTCGGCATGGAAGGCGTAAGGATCCGCTTTCATCAGGGCGCGTCCATCTTTGGTCTTCACGCAGAACTTATATAAATCATATTGCTTGAGGCCAAAAATCATGCATTCCCAAACCGCATGATCTTCCAGAAGCGTCATCGGATTCGCATCCGGGTCCCAGTCGTTGAAATCGCCAACGACCGATACCGACACGGCGTTGGGAGCCCACACGCGGAATACGTATCCATCTTCTTCATCCTTGCGGCAGGGATGGGCGCCTAAGTATTCATAGGCCTTATAATTCGTCCCCTGATGAAATAGATACAATGGAAAGCTGTCTTTCGACTTTGTTTTTTTTGGCTTAACCATTGCCCTCACCTCCCTTTTTTATATTTTAACAGTTTTTGGAGCGCCTTTCAAGTATTTCTTGTGAAATATCGCGTAAAAACAATGAAAACTTTCTAAGCATTTTATCTATTATGCACATATTTTGTGCACATTCCTGTTTCTTTCGCCTAACGATATTTTCCAGTTGCGGCCCTCCTTGTCCTGTCAGAGACCCGCGAGTTTCTATTATAACATGAATTTCGTGTCGTTTTGGCATGTAAATGGTGGTGGGAAATGTTCTTTGATTTGCCGCTTTCCAAGCGGCGGGGATTGCCGGGTCCCGCCCCGGCAGGCGGTTTTGGATTTGCCGCGCTGCGCCCGGCGGAGCTTTCTTCGCGCCCCTCCGGGGCGCTTTAGATGTGCCGCCTCCGGCGGCGGGGATTGCCGGGGCCCGCCCGCCGGCGGCTTTGGATTTGCCGCGCTGCGCCCGGCGGAGCTTTCTTCGCGCCCCTCCGGGGCGCTTTAGATGTGCCGCCTCCGGCGGCGGGGATTGCCGGGTCCCGCCCCGGCAGGCGGGTCCATTTCTTGATCGCCCAAGAAATGGACGAAAGAAGGGCGCTCAAGGGGGGCTCACTTGAAGAAGACGGGGCGCAAAGCTCGCCCCCCTTGAGAATCCCCCCGCCGCTCACGTCCAGCGGAGTGCATAAAGAAGGCAAATACAAACCACCCAAAATAAAAAACGGACACCTTTACAGGTGTCCGCAATCAGATCTCGAAAAGAACTTTCGGTTCAATATGCAATGCGTCGCAGATATCAAACAGCGTTGTAATCGAAAACGACATTTCAATATTGGGTGCCTCAATATGGCTTAGATATCCCCGGCTAATATGGACCAAGTCGGCCAGTTCTTCCTGCGTGAAACCCGCAAGCTTACGATAATGCGCGACACTTAACCCAAGTTTACGAAATTTCTCCGCATGCACGCCCACACAACTCACCTCTATGTATTTATTGTAAGCTTGTGTGCCGCCAAAGTCTGCTTGACATTAGATCGCAATTGCTATATTATTGTACGCAAAGCGAACAATATGTACGCATTTGCGAGGTGGGTTTATGGAAGATTACAGGCTCGCTTATTATTTTCTGTCCAGCAAGGTATCCGAAATTGCGGAAATCCTGCGCAAGCCGCTGGAGGGCGAGACGCGCGAACAGATCAAGAACAGCGCGGCGGCGCGGACGGTTCAGGCGATGGACCTGTTGGAGGACGCGCGGCGCCGCTCGCAGGAAATGCTGCACGCGAGCGAGCCCCAGAGGGATTAGCGCGCCCGCCGTCCCCCGTTGGGAGCGCCGCAACCTGAATTGAGCCTTCAGCTAGTGTACCCGTGGGGAGCGGCGGTAGTCTGCGGGTTATGGCAAGGTACTCCCGGGGGATTCTCAAGGGGACTGGCGGAAGTCCCCTTGAGCGCCCTTCTTTCGTCCATTTCTTGGGCGATCAAGAAATGGACCCGCCCGCCGGGGCGGGACCCGGCAATTTATGCCGCCGCAGGCGGCACATTTGAAGCGCCCCGGAGGGGCGCGAAGAAAGCTCCGCCGGGCGCGGCGCGGCAAACCCAAAACCGCCGCCGGGCGCAGCACGGCAAATGAACAAAAGAGCCGCCCTCGCGGGCGGCTCTTTCAAAAAACCGATTACTTATGATCAACGGTAGCCATGTGCTGGATGAGCATGAGGACCTTGTTGCTGTAGCCCCACTCGTTGTCATACCAGGAAACCAGCTTGACGAACTTGTCGGTCAGCGCGATGCCGGCCTTCTTGTCGAAGATGGAGGTGCGGGCGTCGCCGATGAAGTCGGACGAAACCACATCGTCCTCGGTGTAGCCGAGGATGCCCTTGAGGGAGGTCTCGGAAGCCTTCTTGAGCGCGGCGCAAATCTCCTCATAGGAGGCGGCCTTCGCGAGGTTGACGGTCAGGTCGACGACGGAGACATCCAGCGTCGGGACGCGGAACGCCATGCCGGTGAGCTTGCCGTTCAGCTCGGGGATGACCTTGCCCACAGCCTTGGCGGCGCCGGTGGAAGACGGGATGATGTTGCCGGAAGCGGCGCGGCCGCCCCTCCAGTCCTTCTTGGAAGGACCGTCAACGGTCTTCTGGGTGCCGGTGGTGGAATGGACGGTGGTCATCAGGCCGTCGACAATGCCGAACTCGTCGTTGATGACTTTCGCCAGAGGCGCCAGGCAGTTGGTGGTGCAGGAAGCGTTGGAGACGATGTCCATGCTCGGCTGGTAGGTCTCGTGGTTGACGCCCATGACAAACATCGGCGCATCCTTGGAGGGCGCGGAGATGATGACCTTTTTGGCGCCGGCCTTGAGGTGGGCCTCAGCCTTGTCCATGGTGGTGAAAACGCCGGTGGACTCAACCACATACTCGGCGCCGCAAGCGCCCCACGGAATGTTGGCGGGCTCCCGCTCGGCATAGAACTTGACAGTCTTGCCGTTGACGATGATCGCGTCGTCGGTGTAGCTCACTTCGCCCGTGTACTGGCCATGGATCGTGTCATAGCGAAGCATGTAAGCGCAATAGTCAGGGGTCATGAACGGATCGTTGACGCCCACGAATTCAATGTTCGGATTGTCCAGTCCAGCGCGGAAAACCAGTCTGCCGATACGGCCAAAACCGTTGATACCAACTTTAATTGCCATTGGAAACAACCTCCTGTATTTTTGATACCTTTATCATAATACAAATCTCTGGAAACTACAAGAACCTTGATAAACTTTAAACGATTTTTTTTATTTTCTTCAAACCCGGGATATTTATACTTTGCTTTTTATTGAAAACGCCCAACTCCTATTGAAAATCACACCCTCATATACTATAATTGAAGCGTAATTTTCTGTCGATTTGTGTCGAAAGGTCCCTGTTTTCCCTGTTCCCGGGCCTTCATGCAATATTTGGAATCCGAATATTTCCGCGGTCCTTCCCAAATGATAAGTGCAGTTCCGCAGCGAGGAGGTGCGCCTTTGGACGATCCCCGAACAGACTCTTTTTTCGACCAGCTGACCGGGCTCCTGGACGCCTCCGGCCAGCCCGCCGCCGTGATGGACCATGATTTTCGTCTCGTCTGGTGCAGCGCCGCCGGCTCCCGGGAAATGCCCGCCCTGGCCCTGCCGGACGGCGCGCAGCTGCTGCTGCACGGCTACGACCCCGAGGTCGTCCGCGCGGAGATCGACCGGTGCGGTTCCTTCACCACCGCCGGCCCCAACCACCTGTTCGCAGAGCGGCCGACCGTCATCTGCGCCCTGCCCGACGGGAGCGGCCGCTATCTCATCCAGCCGGCCTCCGGCGCCGAGCAGGGCTCCGGCATGCGACCCGAGGGGATGTCGCGCACGCTCTCCTCCTTCGGCAACCAGTACCGCGCGCCGCTGACCGTCATCTTTTCGATGCTCACCCTCCTCTCCCGCAACTGCGGGCCCGGCTCGTCCGAAAAGGACCGCGAGCGCATGCCCGATTACCTCGCCGCCATCAACCAGAGCGCCTTCCGGCTGCTGCGCAGCAGCGAGTGGATTTCCGATTACACCCGCCTCACCTATGGGTTTTCGCCCGTGCGGACCCGGCGGGTCGACCTCTTCCACTACCTGCGCGAGCTCTTTTCGGCGGCCGCCGACTTAATCGAGCCGACCGGCATCCCGCTCTCCGCGGACATCCCCGAGGGGATGCTGCCCGCCGCCTGCGACACCCAGAAGGTGTCCGCGGCCCTGCTCAACATCCTCTCGAATTCCTGCCGCTACACCCGCCCCGGCAACCAGATCGCCGTCCGGGTGCGCTTCAAGCGGGGGATGCTCAGCGTCTCGGTCGCCGACCGCGGGCTCGGGATTCCGCCCGACGTGCAGCCGCGCGTCTTTGAGCCGTACTTCTCCTACGACCACGGGGGGCGGCCCTTCTCGGGCAACGGCCTCGGCCTGACGATCGCCCGAGATTCCATCGCCGCCATCGGCGGCACCATCGCGCTCACCTCCACGCCCGGGAAGGGAACCACCGTCGTGTTCACCCTGCCCGTGGAGGACGACGAGAGCGTGCCGCCCGCCGTTTTCTGCGAGGCCGCGGATTACCTCTCCGACCGTTTTTCCCCCCTGCGCGTCGCGCTCAGCGACAGCATCGACTGTCCCCTCTAAGGAACCGCCCGCGGGCGGTTCCTTTTTTGCCGCCGGGGCGCGCTCCGGCGGCAAAAACTTTCCACAGCCCCTGTTCATTTTACCCAATTCGTGGTATACTATATCATTACATTGACGACACCAAACTCATGCAAGGAGGTTCCACATCATGAATGGAACAGGAAAGACATTTTACATCACCACCCCCATCTACTATCCGTCGGACAAGCTGCACATCGGACACAGCTACTGCACCGTCGCGACGGACGTCATGGCGCGCTACAAGCGTATGCAGGGGTTTGATGTCATGTTCCTGACCGGCACCGACGAGCACGGCCAGAAGATCGAGGAAAAGGCGAAGGCTGCGGGCGTGACCCCGCAGCAGTATGTCGACAGGGTGGTCGCCGGCATCAAGGAGCTGTGGAAGCTCCTCAACATCTCCAACGACCGGTTCATCCGCACCACCGACGACTACCATGTGGAATCGGTGCAGAAGATTTTCAAGGACCTCTACGACAAGGGCTACATCTACAAGGGCTCCTACAAGGGCAAATACTGCACGCCCTGCGAGTCCTTCTGGACCGAGAGCCAGCTGAAGGACGGCAAATGCCCCGACTGCGGCCGCGAGGTCATCGACGCGGAGGAGGAGGCCTACTTCTTCAAGCTCTCCGCCTTCCAGGACCGCCTCATCAGGCTCTACGAGGAAAACCCCCACTTCATGGAGCCGCAGAGCCGCCTCAACGAGATGGTCAACAACTTTATCAAGCCCGGCCTCGAGGATCTGTGCGTCTCCCGCACCTCCTTCTCATGGGGCATCCCCGTCACCTTCGACCCCGGCCACGTCGTCTACGTGTGGGTCGACGCGCTGACCAACTACATCACCGCGCTCGGCTACGGCAACGACAAGTATCACGAGTTTGAAAAGTTCTGGCCCGCCGACGTGCATTTCGTCGGCAAGGAGATCATGCGCTTCCACACGATCATCTGGCCCGCCATGCTCATGGCGCTCGACCTGCCGCTGCCCAAAAAGGTGTTCGGCCACGGCTGGCTGCTGCTCGAGGGCGGAAAGATGAGCAAGTCCAAGGGCAACGTCGTCGACCCCGTCGTGCTCGTCGAGCGGTACGGCGTCGACGCCATCCGCTATTTCCTGCTGCGCGAGTTTCCCTTCGGCTCGGACGGCCTCTTCTCCAACGAGGGGCTCATCACCCGCATCAACGCCGACCTCGCCAACGATTTGGGGAACCTTGTCTCCCGCTCGGTGGCGATGGCGGAGAAATACTTCGGCGGCACCCTGCCGGCGGAGCGGAAATCCGAGCCGGTCGACGAGGAGATCATCTCGATCGCGCGCGGGCTCAAGGACCGCTACGAGGCGCAGATGGAACAGTACGCCTTCCAGAACGCGCTGATCGAGGTCTTCAAGCTCATCTCCCGCACCAACAAATACATCGACGAGACCGCCCCCTGGGTGCTCGCCAAGGAGGAGGCCAACCGGCCCCGCCTTGCCACGGTGCTCTATAACCTGCTGGAATGCGTGCGCATCGCGGGCATCCTGCTCGCGCCCTTCATGCCCGCCACCTCGCCCAGGATTTTCGCGCAGATCGGCGCGGCCGGCGGCATCACCACCTACGAGTCCGCCGGGACGTGGGGCCTGCTGCCCGCCGGCGTGACGGTCAAAAAGGGCGAGGGCCTCTTCCCGCGCATCGACGTGGCCAAGGAGCTCGAGGCGCTCGAAAAGGCGCGCGCCGCCGCCATGGAAAAGGCCGCCGCTGCGGAAAAGAAGCCCGCCGCCAAGGCGGAGCAGCTGGAGGGGGTCGCCTCGCTCATCACGATCGACGACTTCGCGAAGGTGCGGCTGCGCGTCGCGCAGGTGACCGCCTGCGAGCCGGTGCCCAAGGCGGATAAGCTCTTGAAGCTCACCCTCGACGACGGCAGCGGCACGCCCCGCCAGGTCGTGTCGGGCATCCATCCGTGGTACGAGCCGGAGGCGCTCACCGGAAAAAAGGTGATCGTCGTCGCGAACCTCAAGCCCGCCAAGCTGCGCGGCGTCGAATCCAACGGCATGATCCTCGCCGCCGACGCGGGCGAAAACGACGTGAAGGTCATCTTTGTCGACGAGTCCGTCCCCTGCGGTTCGGTGGTCCGGTAGCCAGGGGAAACTTTTGAAAAAGGTTCCCCTGGACCCCTTCAAAACTTTTGGTTCAGGCGAGTACTACTCGCCGCCGCCCACGCGCCCCGTGGAATCAAAGTTTTCGCCCGCCTTTTCCAAAAAGGCGGCGGGGTCAAGGGGCGGAGCCCCTTGACGCGCCCGCAGGCGCGGAACACCCCATCCTGAGAAGCGATTTTTTGGTTCTTTTTTCAAGAAAAAAAGAATGACGGCTGATGCAAAGGGCCTTTGCATCAGCCGTCCTTTTCAGAGGTTCCCCTTCCCGTCGAGGTACTCGAGCTGGCGCTGCACCAGCCGGATCCCGGTGTGTCCGTCCGGAAGCTCCTCGACGTGCAGGTTATAAAGGCGCATCCGTTCGGAGATTTCGAGGTTCGCCTTCTCCTCCTCGTCCACGCCCATGAAGAACCATACCGCCCGCTTGATCGCGTTTTCCACGATCTGCACGTAGGGCGTTCCCGGCTCCATCATGTAGATCGACCCCGGCGTCACGCCGGTATAGGAGGCCATAAAGTTCTTCTTCGCAAGCCTGAGGACCTCGGTGCGCAGACCGCCCTCCACGTCGATGCGGTCGGCGGCGCGCTTGAGCGCCTCGAGCAGTTCTTCCTTAGTCGTCACGGTCATCACAAGCCCCTCCTGTTCGATCATCAGCATTTCATCCAGCACGCGCCCCGGCGTCTCCCCGACCGTCCGGCCGATCGCCTGGAGGATCCTTCCGGTCAGCGCCGCGGCGGGTTTCCCGTTGGCGCTCGCGAGCGTCTGCTGGCTGAGCCCCGTCTCCTTGAAGACGTCGTATCGCTTTTTCCCATGCCTGCCGAGATAGACGTCGATCAACTTCAATGGAATCCCCTCCTTCGCTTTCACTGTACTACGATATTTTTTATTAGTCAAGTATTTCGTAGTAGTATATTTTTTCTGTGAGGTGCGCCATGTACCAGAATATCTTCGATACCCACGCCCACTACGACGACGAGCGGTTCGACGGGGACCGCGAAGCGCTGCTCGATGCGCTGCCCGCCAAGGGAGTCGTCGCGGTGGTCAACGCCGCGAGCGACATGAAAACCTCCGCCTCCGGGCTCGCGCTCGCCCGCGCGTATGATTATTTCTACTGCGCGGCGGGGGTGCATCCGCACGAGGCGGGCTCCTTCGCGCCGGGCGACCTCGACGCCATCGCCGGTTACGCGCGCGACCCCAAGGTCGTCGCGGTCGGGGAGATCGGGCTCGACTACCACTACGATTTCTCTCCGCGCGACGTGCAGCAGCAGGTCTTCGAGGCGCAGCTCGGGCTGGCCAACGACCTCGGTATGCCGGTCATCATCCACGACCGGGAGGCGCACGCCGACACCCTCGCGCTGCTGAGGAAATACCGCCCCAAGGGGATCCTGCACTGCTTCTCGGGCAGCGCGGAGATGGCAGGGGAGATTTTGAAGCTCGGCATGTATCTCGCGTTCGGCGGGGCGGTCACCTTCAAAAACGCGAAAAAGCCCGCCGAGGCGGCCGCCGCCGTGCCGCTCGACCGGCTG
The DNA here is from genome assembly GCF_057433415.1 of Anaerotruncus sp. NCBI lineage: Bacteria > Bacillati > Bacillota > Clostridia > Eubacteriales > Oscillospiraceae > Anaerotruncus > Anaerotruncus sp. The sequence goes on from NZ_DBMDHH010000038.1 coordinate 18,224, forward strand.
CTCGTCGAGACCGACTGCCCCTACATGACCCCCGAGCCCTTCCGCGGCAGGCGGTGCGACTCGTCGCTCATTCCCCACACCGCCGAGCGGCTCGCCGCGATCAAGGGGATCTCCGCGCAGGAGCTGCTCGACATCACCTGCCAGAACGCGCGCAGCGTCTACCAGCTCGACTGACGGGCGGCGGGCGAGGCGAAATTCCGCCGCCAAGCGGACGGAACCTCACCGGCCCAACCCACGCCGGTCCCGACGCGCGCGCCGGAGAAACCGCGAGAAATCGCGTGAAAAACAGAGACCGCACCCTTCCCGGGGGCCGAGGCCGCGCCCCGGCGCGGCTTAGGACGCTCCCGCGCGCCACAATCCGTTTGCGGGTTCCTTGTGCAAAGTGCTATAATCAGAGCATCCAGGGACGCAGTTCCATCCGGCAAACAAAACGCTTAGGGGTGGAACTATGACCTAGCCATACTCACCAAAATATGTTGTGCCTATTTGTACCAATCAACAAAATTTAAAGGTGAGTGAATCTTGAAAACCGACCGATTATACCGCGTGGAAAAAGAGGACGCGCCGAAGCTGAACCAGCTTTTGACCGAGTGCTTCGCGAAGGACCCTCTTTACCTGCAACTGATCCCGCAAAAGGACAAACGCCAAAAACTTCTGCCGGAACTTTTTAGCTGCGACCTGGACGAACTGTTTGAAAATTGCGAGGTGTACGCCGACAGCGCCGATCTAAACGGCATCATCGTGGTCTCGGACGAAACCGAGCCCTATAACCCGCTCAAATACTACGCCATCGAGCTGTACTACGCGCTCAAGACGGGCGCGTGCCTCATCCGCGACGACCATTCGCTGCGGACCTTCTGGAACTTCCTCAAAGGCAAGGATTACCTCAACTCGGTGTGGACCGGCGACATCGGTTCCGACCGCCGCATGCACGTCGTCTACTTCGCGGTGCGCCCGTCGATGCGCGGCAGGGGCGTCGCAACCAGACTGATGCGCGCCATCCAGGATTACGCCGACGAAAACGACCTGCTCGTTTCGCTCGAGACCCACAACGAGAAGAACGTCAAAATGTATGAGCACTACGGCTTCCGCCTCTTCGAGGTCGTTCAGAAGCACTTTTCCCTCAAGCAGTTCTGTATGGTCCGTCCGGGCCATGCGGCCGCGTGAAAGGAAAACCAATGAAAAAGAACCGCCTTCCGGCGGTTCTTTTTTTGCCCTTTTACAGCGTGCGGACGAATTCGCGCAGGTAGTCCCGGAATTCCCGGCCGATCTCGGGGTGGTTCACCGCCGTCTCGACCGCCGCCTGCATGATGCCCAGCTTGTTGCCCATGTCGTACCGGGTGCCGACGAAATCCACGCCGATCATCCCCTCCTCCCGCGCGAGCACCTTCATCGCGTCGGTGAGCTGGTATTCCCCGCCCGCGCCCACCGGCAGCGACTCGAGGATCTGAAAGATGCCGGGCGGCAGGATGCAGCGCCCGAGGATGGAAAAGTTGGAGAACGCCTGCTCGGGGGTCTGCGGTTTTTCGACCATGTCGCTCACCCGGTAGACGTTCCCGCTGAGCGGGTCCACCTTGAGGGAGGAGTAGCGCGTCACCTGGTCGAAGGGCACCTCCTTCATTCCGAGGCAGCCGAGCCCGTGGCGCTCGTACTGCTCGATCAGCTGGCGGCAGACGGGGTCCTTCCCCATAATGACGTCGTCTCCATAGAGCACCGCGAACGGCTCCTCCCCCACGAACGGCTTCGCGCAGAGCACCGCGCTGCCCAGCCCCTTGGCCTCCTGCTGGCGCACATAGGTGATGTTTGCGAGCTGAGAGATGCCCACCACCTCGTCGTAGACCTCCCGCTTGCCCTTTTTGAGCAGGTGGTCCTCCAGCTCGGGGGAGCGGTCGAAGTGGTCCTCCACCACGTGCTTGCCCCGGCTGAGGATGATGCAGATGTCCTCGATGCCGCTTTTGGCGGCCTCCTCCACGATATACTGGATCGCGGGCTTGTCCACGATCGCCAGCATCTCCTTGGGCATCGCCTTCGTCGCCGGAAGCACCCTCGTCCCCAGCCCCGCGGCCGGAATCACTGCCTTGCGGATTTTCATCTTCATCGCTCCTTGCCGTTATTCCGTCTTAGTTTGCGCCGAAGCGCGCGGTTTATTTTTCCACAGGTCCTGTTCCCATCATATTCGATTCCCGCCTGTTCGTCAATCTTCTTTCACATGCCCGCCCCTTCGAGCGCGCCGCGCAGCAGCTCCAGCGACCTTTCCCGCAGGGCTTCCAGCCGCGCCGGGGTCCCGGCCGGCAGCGGCCCGGGCGGCCCGGCGGCAAAAGCGCCGGACGAAATCCGCCGGTCCTCCAGACCGAGCAGGGGAAGCAGCGTGTCCAATCGGGTGTTGGTGGAGCCTCGCGCGCCGGACAAAAAGCGGTCGAACAGGTAAAAGCGCGTGCCGAGGAGGGCGGAAAACGCCGTGCAGTGGTAGGAGTCGGTGAACACGCAGGCCGCGCCGTCGACGAGGGACAGAAACTCCCCGGGCGAAAGCCCGTAAAGCGGGATGTCCGCGTAACCGCGGTCGGCTGAGACGGCCCCGTCGAGGTGGGGAAGCGCCGCGACGGGCAGGCCGGACGCCTCCCGCAGACGGGCGGCAAACTCCCGGTGGGCGGGGTTTCGGCCGAGAAAATAACAGAGCAGATAGCCGCCCGCGGGGAGCGGCGCGGGCTTTTCGAGCACGCGCCATTTCCCGGGCGGCAGGAGCAGGACCGGGTCGGCGGCGAGCGGGACCTCCCGCCCGGACAGCTCTCCGATCAGCGCGCGGCCCGACTCCTCCCGCGCGGAAATCCAGTCGAACCGGCGGAGGAACCGGGCGGCTGTCCGCCGCTGGCGGACAGAGAGGCGGCCCACCCCGAAGCTCGCCGCCCAGGCGAGCTTCGGGACCTCCTCCGGGACGAAATCGAGCGTATAAAAGCCGTCCGGGTAGTTGGCGGGGTGCCAGAGCTGGTCGCTGCCCGAGAGGAACGCTCCGTAGCCGGGCACGGCCCCCTCGAGCGCCGCCCTGCCGCAAAGGCGGGGGGAGAGGCGCAGATATTCCCGCGCGAATTTCCCGAGCGCCTCCGCGCGCGCAGCGCGGCCCGCGGCCGCCCCGTGGCCGAGGCGCGCTTCGCGCGCCGAATCCGCCGCACGGGCGAGCCTGCGCCCGACGCGGGCCGGGTCGAGCCGGAGGCGGCGGAGCCTTTCGGGCAGGCTCCGTTCCGGTTCGTACCAGAGCGTCTCGTTCGGCACGCCAAGACTGTCCAGCGCCGCCTGCGTGGCGTACGCCTGCAGGACGCTCCCGTAGTTTGGGACCTGCCAGCAGGAGGCGACCGCGAGCGGCTTCATGGCGCCGCCTCCCCCGTGGAAAATTCCCCCGCAAAGAAGCAGAGGGTAAAGAGCAGGAAGTTGTGAAACCGGTAGGGCTCCATCTGGAAGGCGAGCAGCAGGCAGCCGAACGCCGCCGTGAGCAGGAAGCCCGCGCGCGTTTTCCGGAAGCGCCACAGCCGCCGCGCGCAGAGGAAAAGCAGCAGGAAAAACGCCGCCACGCAGACAAGCCCGCCGGTGAACGCAAGGTCGAGGTAGAAGTTGTGCGCGTGGGTGGCGCCGATGAGGGCGCGGGCCTCCGCCGGCTCGGGCAGGCCCACGCCGGTCAGCGGGGAACGCGCGAAGGCATCCCCCGCGCGCTCCCAAATCCACGCGCGCCCCGAGAGGGTCGCGTCCTTGTGGAGGGCCCGCTCGAGGAAGCGGGAAAACCGCTCCTGCACCCCAAAGCAGACGAGCCCCGTGAAGACCAGCGCGTTCCCGGCGAGCGCCGTCCCCGCGTTTACAACGCGGGGCCTCCACCCGGCGGCGGAGAGGAGCACAGTCAGCAGGAAGAGCAGCGTCACGGCGGCGGAGGTCACCGTCCACGACCGGCAGGCCGCCCCGGCCGCGCAGGCGCAGACCGCCGCCGTCCGGACGGACAGCCGCCGCCCCCGCTCGCAGTCCCGCAGGGCGGCGAGGCAGACGGCGGGCAGCAGGGTGGTGAGCGCGGCGTTGTCGTAGCCGAGCAGATAGTTTTCGCGGTAGGCCGCCGTCGCGTACATGCCGCCCGGAAAGGCGAGCACCGTCGCAAAGTGCGCCGCCGTGAGCAGCCCGAGCGCGAGGGACGCGCCGTCGAGGAACGCCCGGCGGCCGGTGCGGACCGCCATTTCCGTGATGGCGGCGGCCGAAAGGGTGCTGACGACGATCATCGGCAGGGTGGAACCGAAGCTGCCGAGGCGGGACCAGGTGGTCAGCAGGCGCGCGCCGCAGAAAGCGGCGAGGGCGAGCATCCACTTGGAGAGGCTGCGGTAGAAAATGAGCCAGACGAGCAGCCCCGCCCCCACCGCGAGGTAGCGCGCCGCGTCCCATGCCCGGTCGAGCGCCGCCAGCGCCGGCAGGTCGGAGACGCAGACGGGCTTATAGAGGAGCAGGAAGGTCACGAAGAGGTAGGCGCGGCTTTGAAGCAGTCTCAAAGGCCCCGCCCCCTCTCCGCGCGGCAGCGTTCATAGAGGGCTTCCAGCCGCCGCGCCGCTGTTTCGGCGCCGCAGCCCGCGGCTTCGACCTCTTCCGCGCGGCATCTTCTCGGGAGCCCCTTCGCGGCGAGAATTTCCCCCGCCCATCCGGCGGCGGAAAGCCCGGGCGGCAGGAGCCGCAAAAGCCCGGTGACGGCCGCTTCGCGCGGCACCGCGCCATCGGGGGCGAAGCAGGGCAGACCCGCCGCCTGCGCCTCGAGCAGGGCGATGCCGAAGCCCTCGTACCGGGTGGGCAGCGCGAACGCGTCCATCGCCTGAAGGAGCGCGGGCACGTCCTCCCGCGCGCCCAAAAAGCGCACCGCCCCCGCGATCCCCAGCCGCCCGGCCTCGGCGCGCAGGGCGGGCCCCTCCTCCCCGTCGCCCGCGAGCAGCAGCAGGGCGTCCGGTTCGCGCCGCCGCAGCTCCGCGAAGAGCGCGAGCAGGAAGGGCAGGTTCTTCTGCTGGTCGAAGCGCGCGGCGCAGCCGACAGTGAACGCCTCCCCGAGCCCCAGCGCCGCGCGCGTCCGCCGCCGGACGTCGGCGGAAAAGCCGAACCGCGCGGTGTCGACCGCGTTGGGAAGCATGGTGAACGGCGCGTCCCCGAAGAGCCAGCGCCCCGCGTCGTCGGAGCAGGCGGCGCGGTGGGTGGCCTCGCGGCGCATGAAGCCGCGCAGAAGCGCCAGCGCCGCCGGGCGGGCAAGCCGCCGCGCGGTAAACCGGAACGGCAGGCGGACGCCCGCGAGGTGGGCGTGCACAATGCGCGCCGGCACCCCGCGCCGCCGCGCCAAAAACGCGTAGAGGGCGGACCACTCCTCGAGGTGCAGGTGGACGGCGTCGTAGCTTCCCGCCAGGAGCGCCGCGTCCACGGCGCGCAGGTTTTCCCGCAGGCTTCCCACGCGCGGCGGGATGGGGCGGACGGGAATCCCCGCCGCCTCGAGGGCACGCCGGTTCGCGCCCGGCCCCGCCGGGTCCGCCTCCGCGAGCACCTCGCAGCGAAACCGCTCCCGGTCGAGCCGGGGCAGCAGCCCGGCGAGCAGCGACCCCACCCCGCCGATGCGGACGGAGGGCGCGATATGCAAAATGTTCACGGCGTTTCCCCCTCGCAGAGCGTTTGATAGATTGCGAGCAGCCGCCCGCGGACCGCCCCGGCGGAAAACATTTCCCGCGCGCGCTTCACGGCGGCGCGGCCCATCCGCTCATATTCCGCGGGCGGAAGGGCGAGCGCGCGGGAGAGCGCCTTTGTGAGCGCGTCCGCGTCGCCCGGCGGGACGAGGAAGCCCGTCTCCCCGTCCGCGACGTGCTCGGCCAGACCGCCGGCGCGCGACGCGGCCACGACCCGGCCCGCCGCCATCGCCTCGCAGGCCGCGTACCCGCTCGCCTCCCGCCAGAGGGAGGGGACGGCCACGCACTTCGCGCCCCGGTAGAGCTTCCGCAGGGCCTCCCCCTCCACCCGGCCGCGGAAGGACACGCGGGAGCCTCCCCGCGCGGCCGCCGCCTCCAGCGCGCTTTTCAGGGGGCCTTCCCCCGCGACGACGAGCGGCGCGCCGAGCCGTTTTGCCGCCTCGAGCAGCGGGAAGAGGCCCTTCTCCTCCGAAAGCCGCCCGCAGTAGAGGATGTAGTCCCCCTCGGGCGGCGTGTAATCGAACGCCGTGCCGGGCGGCAGGGGATTCGGCAGGTGCAGGACGGGCGCGCGGGAAAATCCCGTGCGCTCCAAAAGCGCCCGGTAGCATTCGGACGGCGCGATGAAGCAGCCGACCTTGTCGTAGAGGCGCAGGCGGCGGGCGGCCCATGTCTCAAAACTCCCCGCGAGGCTTTTTGAGACGGAGCCGCCGACGCACCGGTGCAGGAGACAGGCGCGGTATCCCCCTCGCAGGCAGTCCTCGCAGGGCTTCCCCGCCCGCAGCATCAGGTGGTTGGGGCAGAGAGGCAGCAGGTCGTGCACCGTCCAGACGACGGGGATCTTCCGCCGTGCGAGCGGCCCGAGGATCGACAGGGTCAGGCTGTGGTGCACAAGATTCAGGTGCGCGACGTCCGGGCGCTCCCGCGCGAGCAGGGCGTCGAGCTTTCGGGCGGCCTCCCCGTTCCAGAGCATCCGCGCCGCGTCGAACGGGCGCTTTTGGGGGTCGAGCGGCCGCGCGAAGAATTCCGCCTCGCCGCAGGGCAGGTTTCGCGGGTCCGCCGCCGAAAAGTGACGGACCTGATGCCCCGCCTCCCGCAGCATCCGGTCGAGCGCGAAGAGGTAGGTTTCGGTGCCGCCCACGGGATAGTGGTAGCGGTTGACCAGCAGGATCTTCATCCGCGCCGCCTCCTTCGCATCCGGCTTTTCACCCCGCGCGCCCACGGATAGGCGCGCGCGTGCAAGAACGACATCACCGCCAGCATCAGCCCTCGGGGGAGCAGATGCGCGGCGGCGGTCGTCAGGCGGCCGACCGGCCCGCGCCCGTCCGGGCGCGGCGGCTCCTCCCGCCAGGGGGAGGCGGCCTTGTGCGCGAGATACTCCGCCGCGAAGGGGTGCGGGCAGCCCGCGTTCCACGGGCGGCTCCCCGAATAGAAGCAGGCGGTGAAGTGCACGACCGCCGGATCCTCCACCGCCGCACGCCACTCCGCCTCGGTGGGCGGGCGGGCGGGCCTTCGCAGGCGGAGCAGGTCGCGGTAGGGAAAATCGAAGAGGACGGTGGGCGCGCCGAACCGGGGCGGGAGCGCGCCCGTCTGCCCCAACGCGCCGAGCGTGCCGTTGAGCACCCCCTGGTCGACGTAGGTCACGTCGCCGCCGCGCGCCCGCAAAAATGCAAGGAACCGTTCCTCCGTCCCCTCCCGCCGCCAGCGCGCCAGGTTGAGGAGCAGCACGCCGCTGCCCACGTAGGGCGCGTCGGGGGGCAGCCCCAGCTCGGCGGCATACCGCCCGCTGCGGCAGTCATCCACGCCGAGCGCGCTGGAGGGGCCGAACGGTCGCTCCCAGAGCGGGGTGAGCGGACGGCGCACGAGGGTGTCGCAGTCGAGGTAGAGGACCCGCTCCGCCTCCGGGGGCAGCAGGGAACCGAGAAAGAGGCGCTGGAAGGTCGCGGGGTGCCAGCGGCCCGCAGCGACGGAGATCCCCGCCCGTTCGGCGGGGTCGACGCCGCGCACGAAAAAGAGCGCCCGGCCGTACTCCACCGCGACGCTCAGCAGCTTTCGCCGATCCTCCCCGCCGATCCCGCAGTCGACCATCCAGACGGCAAGCTCCTCCACATCCCGGTTGCTCTCGAAGAGGGAGCGCATCGAAATTCCGGCAATTTCGGCGTAGCCGCCGCTGCTCGCGTAGACGACGTTCACGGCGCTCCCCCGCAGAGCTCCCGCAGGCCGGGCAGCGACCGGTCCCGCTCCGAGAGGATGGGGCGGGCGTCCCCCTCGAGCGGCCATTCGACCGCGAGGCCCGGATCGTCCCAGCGCACGCCTCCCTCCCGCGCGGGATCGTAGCCCGCGCCGCAGGAATAGGCGACCATTGACCGCTCGAGCGCGAGATAGCCGTGCGCCACCCCGTCGGGGAGATAGAGGCACTCGCCCGATTCCCCTGAGAGCTCGAACGCCCGCCACCGCCCAAAGGTGGCGGAGCCGGGCCGCAGGTCGGCGAGCACGTCGTAGACCCGCCCCGAGACGCAGCGGACCAGCTTATCCTGCCCCCGCTGGAAGTGCAGCCCGCGCAGCACGCCCCCGGCCGACTCGGTCCAGAAGGTCTCCGCCGGACAAAAGTCGATGCCCGCCTCCCGGAAGATTTCGCGGGAATAGTCCTTGCAGAGGCACCCGCGCCCGTCGGAGAACCGCTGCGGCCAGATGCGGTAAGCGCCCGCCAGCCCGGCGGGCGCAAAGGAAAATGGCCGGATCATGCTTTCCCTCCGTCCCCGCCGTCAAAGAGGCGCAGATATTCCGCCATCTGGCGGCGGGCGCAGTCCGCCGCGCCCTCCCCCGCCGCATGGCATTTCGTCCATTCCACCGTCTTTTCGACGGCGGTCTCGATTCCCCACAGCGGCCGCCAGCCGAGCCGAGCCTCCAACTTTCCGCAGTCGAGCAGGAGCGTGTCCGCCTCGGGCGGGCCGCCGTCCGGAGCGGAAATCCACGAGGCGCCTTCTCCCCACGCCCCGCAGAAGAGATCCGCCAGCTCCCCCGTCGTAACCCGGCCCTCCGCGCCGGGACCGACGTTGTAGCAGCCCGCGAGCGCGGGGTCCCCCTCCTGCGCCGCGGCAATCAGCAGGTAGGCGCAGAGCGCCTCGAGCACATGCTGGTAGGGCCGCACCGAGCCGGGATGCCGCAGCCGCACGGGTTCCCCCGACAGCACGGCGCGCACGCAGTCGGGCAGGATGCGCCCGGGCGCAAAGTCCCCGCCGCCGATCACATTGCCCGCCCGCGCGGTCGAGACGGCCGGGCCGGAAGCAAAGAAGGATTCCGCATAGCTCCGCACCGCCAGCTCGGCACACGACTTGCTGCCCGCGTAGGGGTCCGCCCCGCCGAGCGGGTCCTCCTCCCGGAAGGGGCGGCCGGTGCCGCCGTTCCGATAGACCTTGTCGGTCGTGACGACGAGGACCGAGCGCACGCCCGGATGCCGCCGGACGCAGTCCAGCAGGCGCACCGTACCCATCAGGTTGACGTCAAAGGTGCCGGCGGGGTCGCGGTAGCCCTCCCGCACGATCGGCTGGGCCGCGAGGTGGAAGACCACCTCGGGCCGAAACGCGTCGAAGAGCCTTTCGAGAGGGCCCGGGTCCCGGATGTCCCCCATGACCGAACGCAG
>NZ_DBMDHH010000039.1:0-27166 GCF_057433415.1 Anaerotruncus sp.
GAGCATAGAGAAAACGCAAGCCGTTCACGGGTGGTTGTCCACCTATGAACGGCTTGTAAATTCTCAAAATTTTTTTAGTCCCTACTTGACACAAGAAGACCACTCCCGGCTGGGCCGGAACCGCCTTGTGATTGGACAGCTTTTAGAGGAGATTTTGGAGGAACACAACGTCCGCTATATCGCTGTAACGGACAACATTGATTCCCTCAAAGGGCTGGACGATATGGTAGCGGTGCGGGATTTGTTCAACGAATGGTACGCGAGGGACACCAGCAAGAAAATTCGGGCCGTGTGGCGGGCAAAAAGCAGCGCCGGGAAACGGCTGTGCAACAATCCCCCCTATGGGTACAGGAAAGACCCGGAGGACAAGGAAAATTGGCTGGTGGACGAGGAAGCCGCAAAGGTGGTGCGGGAGATTTTCAGCCTTTGTATTGCCGGGCTTGGGCCGTTGCAGATTGCAAAGCGTCTGCGGAAAGAACAGGTGCTGAACCCCACCGCCTACCGGGAAGCCCACGGGCTGACTGTGGGCAATCCTACGCCCGCTGACCCGTACCATTGGGACAACAAGGCGGTTGCCGCCATTCTGGAACGTATGGAATACTTGGGGCATACGGTGAACTTCAAAGGCACGAAGAAGTCCTACAAGAGCAAGAAGCGTATCAAGAACCCGCCGGAAAAATGGCAGGTGATTCCCGACACCCACCCCGCCATTATCGAACAGGCCCAATGGGACAGGGTGCAGGAGTTGCGGAAGAACAAACGCCGCCCCACAAAGACGGGCAAGCACAATATGTTTTCCGGGCTGGTGGAGTGCGCCGACTGCGGGGCAAAGCTGTATTACTGCACCACCAACTACTTTGAGGAACGGCAAGACCACTTTGTATGCTCCAACTACAAGAGCAACACGGGGACTTGCTCGGCCCACTTTATCAGGGCCGTGGTTCTGGAAAAGCTGGTGCTGGAACACCTTCAAAGGACAATCCAGTATGTGCGGGAATACGAAAGCGAGTTTGTTCAGTCTATGGGGGAGAAATCGGCGGCAGACCGCCGCAAGGAAATCTCCACAAAGCGCAGGGGACTGTCGCAGGCCCAGCGGCGCATGGAGGAACTGGACAGACTTTTCCAGCGGCTCTATGAGGACAATGTTTCCGGGAAAATCTCTGACGAACGGTTTACAAAGCTGTCCGGCGGCTATGAAGCCGAACAGAAAGAGTTACAAGAAAAGGTTGCTATCCTGCAAGCGGAATTGACGGGGCAGGAGGAACAGGCCATGAACCTTGACCGCTTCCTCTCAATCGTCAAGAAGTACACCGAGATAGAAAAACTGACGCCCACCATCTTGAATGAATTTGTGGAAAAAATCATCGTCCACGCCCCGGACAAGAGTACCGGGAAACGGGTGCAGCAGGTGGAAATCAGCTATAACTGTATCGGTGTGATTGAACTACCGGACACCAACGAAACGGACAGCAAAACGGCATAGCCAAAATGACTATGCCGCTCGCTGTGACAATACTTCTTTATTGGGGGCCGCCTAATGCCAACGGCCCCTTCGCATCTCATTTTAACTGGTTTTTGAGGTAGCCCATATAGCTCGCGTAGTGGGCGAAGACAATGCCCGGCTCCTGCAGGTCGGGGCACCAGCGCTTGAGCCATTCGAGGGAGACGTAGCCCTGGTATCCGTGGTCGGACAAAATTTTCAGCGCGTCGAAAACGGGGACGTCGCCGTAGCCCATCATGCGGTAGACGAGTTTGCCGTCCTGCATCGCGGAATCCTTGACGTGCAGGTAGCGGACCCACTCCCCGATGTTCTCCCACGTTTTGGCCGGGGACTCGCCGAAGAAACGGTAGGGGTGGTGGAGGTCCCAGAGCACGCCGCCCGTCTCGAGGTCGACGTCCCGCATGAATTCGCGCATCTTGGAGGAGTCGGCGAGCTCGCCGCTCGTCTCGAGCAGCACCGCGACGCCCGTGCCCTTCGCGTAGGCGCACAGCTCGGTGTAGAGGCGCTTGACCTGCAGGATGTTCTCCCCCTCCATCGGGGCCGCGTTCGGCGTGATGATCACGCGCACATAGGGGGTCCCGAGCTTTTTGGCCAGGTCGATGTAGGCCTTCGCCTCGTCCATGTAGCGGCCGGAGTCGCCCGACAGGCCGAGGCAGGCGCCCGAGGTGAGCATCGGGATCTCCATGCCCGCCTTTTCCAGGCGCGCGCGGGTCTCGTCGAGGTGCTTCTCATTGAACGCGCGGATGGAGGGCGCGAACATCTCGTTTTCCACGCCGCGCACCTCGATGCCGTCCAGCCCCAGGTCCTTCGCGGTGGCGAAAATCTCGTCCCACGACCAGCCGGGACAACCCAAAGTCGAAAATGCAGTTTTCATCTTATCGCTCCATTCCGCCGCCAAAACGGCTGACTCATTCCCAAAAAGCCTTCCCTACTCCTCCCTCGGCTTGAGGCGCCGGGAGGAATCCGAATCCGTGCTGCTCTTGCGGGAGGTGATGACCCGCGAGGCGGACCGTTCCCGGTCGTCCCGCTCGTCCTCCGAGCTGCTGCTCTCCTCCATCACGACCTTGCGGATGTAGAGGAACACGGTGTCCTTCTCCTTGTTGAGCTGGGCGCCCGGCTCCGGCTCGGCGCGTTCGATCACGTCGGGCTCGTAGCTCTTGTCGTAGACCTCGATCACCTGGTAGTTGAGTTCCAGGTCGGTCAGCGCCATGATCGCGTCCTCGATCGGCATCCCCACCACCGCGGGCATCTCGATCAGCTCGGGGCCCTTGGAGACGTAGATGGTCACCTGGCCGCGGTTGGGCATCTTGGTGCCCTCGACCGGCTGCTGGTCGCAGACCACGCCCGGCTCGTAGACGTCGTTGAACTTTTCCTCGAACACAAGCTCGTACCGCTCGCTCAGCTGCTCATTGTTCCGAAGGGAATCGGCGTTGGTCCCCACGAAGCGGGGCACCTTGTCGTCCTCCCCCGCCTCGCCGCCCGAATAGTCGGTACCGCCCTGCATCGAATGTTCGCCGGTGCGGCTGCCCTCGCTTTCCGCGGGGGCGATCAGATCGGTGAGGTAGTTGGTCGAGAACCAGTACATCGCGCCCGCCAGCAGCGCCGTGGCGACGAACGCCGAGAAAATCAGCATCAGCACGGGATGGGAGCGTTTGCGTTTGGGGCGCTTTTCGCGCCGGTCGCCTTTTCGCGCCGGCTTGGGCTGCGCGGGCTTGCCGCCCGGAGGCGGGATCAGGTCGATGCCGCTCTGTTCAAAGCGTGCCGCCGTGCGCGGCGGCTGCTTCTCCCGCGCCTCCCGTTCGGCGGCGGCGCGGCGGATCTCCTGCCGGTAGGCGCTGTCGTCGGGCGTTTCGTAGGATTTGCGCGGCGCGGCGGTGTAGACCGCCGTGTTGGAGCCCGCGTCCGCGAGCAGCCCGGATATGTAGAGCTCGGCGGACTGGATGCGGTCCTCCACCTCGACCGCGAGGGCGCGGTTGATCGCGCTCACCACGTTTTCGGTCATCTCGCCGCTGATCATCTGGCTGTCGAGCAGGTCGTCGCCATAGACGCGGTCGAGCGCGGCGGGCGGGTTCTCCCCCGTCACCGTCCGGTAGGTGATCGCGCCCAGCGCGTAGACGTCGGTCCAGTTGCCCTGCCAGCTGTTGAGCGCGTACTGCTCGGGGGCGGCGTAGCCCTCGAAGAGCTGCGCGCCCGTCTCGCTCTTGTTGGTGCGGGCCGCCGCGATCGAAAAGCAGGTCACCCACAGGGCGCCCGACTGGTCAAGGTGGACCGTCCGCGGGGAAAGCCCCCGGTGGATAAGTCCCGCCTTGTGGAAGTTGACGACCGTGTGGAAGAGGGGCATCAGCAGCTTTTTGGCGTGTCTCCAGGGGATCTTGCCGCCGCTGCGCGCGAGGAAGGATTCCAGCGAAATCGTCTTGATATAGCGGTATACCGCATAAATCGTGTTGTTCTCATAGAGCAGGTCGGTGACGGGGAGCACCTTCTCCCCAGCGGGCAATGCCATGATCGACCGGCACAGGTCCTCAAAGTCGGACATGAGCGCCTTGTACTGCGCCTCCGAGCTGGCCAGCGGCTGCACGCTGAAGTTCTCGTGATCGCGGCGGGTGATGCAGCCGGGCGCGTACTCACGCAGCCAGACGCGCACCTCCTCCCTGCGGTCGTAGCAGACGTACCAGACGCCCTCCGGGTCGTCCGCGACCATCTTTCCGACGAGATACCGCCCGCCCAGCCCGCTGCCGGGCTGCAGGTAGTTCAGGTCGGGCGACGCGTCCGCGTGATATCCGCAGACGCTGCACGTCTCCCCTTCGAAGAGAGGGGACATGCAGCCCATGCACAGGTTCAGTTCATTTACGGCCATCTGGCGGTTCACTCCTATTCGGGGTCATGGCGAAACGGACGCGCCGTCCCGCCAAGATTCGGGGCAGTCCCGGCTCAGGCGGTCTCGACCGCCGCGTCGTCCTGCAGGCCGAACTTTTCGATGCCCATCTCGCGCAGCTTGAACTTCTGGATCTTGCCGCTGGCGGTCATCGGGAACTGGTCCATAAACAGAACGTACTTCGGGACCTTGTGGCGCGCCATATTCTCGCGCACCGCGCGTTTGATCTCTTCCTCGTCGAGCCCGTCCTCCCACGCACGCGGGATGACGCAGGCCATGATCTCCTCGCCGTACTGTTTGCTCGGCACGCCGACCACCTGCACGTCGCGCACAAGCGGGTGGGTGTAGAGGAACTCCTCGATCTCCTTGGGGTAGATGTTCTCGCCGCCGCGGATGATCATATCCTTGATGCGGCCGGTAATCTTGTAGTAGCCGTTCTCGTCGACCATCGCGAGGTCGCCCGTGTGCAGCCAGCCGTCCTCGTCGATCGCCTGGCGGGTGGCCTCCTCCATCTTGTAGTAACCGCGCATGACGTTGTAGCCCCGCGCGCAGAACTCGCCCTGCTGGTAGGGGGGCAACGTCTCCCCCGTCTCGGGGTCGACGATCTTCGTCTCGACATGGGGCATCGCGCGGCCCACCGTCGCGACGCGCAGGTCGAGGCTGTCCTCGGTGGTGGTCATCGTGCAGGCGGGCGACGCCTCCGTCTGGCCGTATGTAATCGTGATTTCCCGCATACCCATCTTGTCCACGACAAGCTGCATCACCTTGATCGGGCAGGGCGAGCCCGCCATGATGCCGGTGCGCAGGCGCGGGAATTTATATTCGTAGAAGGTCGGATGCTCGAGCATCGCAATGAACATCGTCGGAACGCCGTGCACGGCGGTGCACTCCTCGTTCTGGAGGGCCTTGAGCACCTCGGTCGGGCGGTAGGTCTCGATGGGGACCATCGAAGTCGCGTGGGTGAGCGCCGCCATGACCGCGAGCACCAGGCCGAAGCAGTGGAAGAAGGGCACGCAGATGCAGAGCTTGTCGTCATGGGAAAACCTCATGCAGTCGCCGATGCACTTGCCGTTGTTGACGATGTTGAAGTGGGTGAGCATAACGCCCTTCGGGAACCCGGTCGTCCCCGAGGTGTACTGCATATTGACGACCTCCTGCGGGTCGATGCTGTCGAAAACCGCGCGGAACTCCTCCTCAGGCACCGCGTCCCCCATCTGGCGCAGGTCGTCCCACGCGTACATCCCGGCGGGCGCGGGGCCCTCGCCGACATAGACGACGTCCTTGAGGAAGGGCAGCATCGGATTGTCGTACTCGCCCGCCTTAAAGTCCTTGAGGGTCGGGCAGAGCTCGTTGACAATGCCGACATAGTCCGCGTCCTTGAAGCCCTTGATCATGACGAGCGCCTTGGAATCCGACTGCCGCAGCAGGTATTCCAGCTCGAACACCTTGTAGTTGGTGTTGACGGTGACGAGCACCGCGCCGATTTTGGCGGTCGCAAAGAGGGTCAGCAGCCATTCGGGCACGTTGGTCGCCCAGATCGCCACGTGGTCCCCCTTCCGGATCCCCATCGCCAAAAATCCCTTTGCGATGCGGTTGACCTCGTCGTCAAACTGCCGCCAGGTCATATTAAAGGGCCGGTCGGTATATTTGACCGCCTGGTCGTCCGGATACATCTTCGCGACCTTCTCCAGCAGCGCGCCGACCGTAATGGATATTAATTCGCTCACTTGGCCTTCCTCCCATAGCTATCAGAGTCCGGAAACCCCTTGGATTCCCGCCGCGCGCCCGATGCCGCGCCCGAATATGGATACTCTTTATTATAAACGGCGCCGGGTATTTGTCAACAATCCGCTCACCGGCGCACACCGCGCAGGAAGCTGAGCAGGATGTAGAGCCCCGCTCCCCCGCCGACCATGCCGCCGAACTTCTCCTGCGGAGTAGCGGAGGGCCCGGCGGCGTCCCCGCCGCCGAGGTTCCGGTAGACGGCCACGCCTCCGGAGGGCTCCGGTTCCCGCCTCTCGGGACGGGCGGAGGTGTCCTCCGTTCGGGAGGCGCTTTCCCCCCGCTCCCCGGCGGCACGCGGGGAGACCACGGCGGGGCCTTCGGCCAAGGCCGCGGAAGCGGGCGCTTCCGCCCCGGCCTCCCGCCGTTCCCGCAAAAGCCGGCCGCCAGAACCGCCGCCGGAAGCGGAGCCGCCCCCGCCGCCTGCCGTGGGGAGCCGCGAGGAGGAGTCGGGGACGGAGGAGCTCCCTCCGCCCGGCACGGAGGAGGACTCCTCCGGACCGGAGCCGCCCGGCGTCAGGGCATCCCCGTCAAACCGCACGCGCGCGAGCAGAAACGCACGGGTCCGGTCGGGGACCTCCTCCAGCGACCGAAAGTCTTCGAAGGCCGCCCGGACGTAGCGGGTGCCCTCCGGAAGCCGGGCCGTACAGGTCTCGCGATAGTAGCGGCCGGCGGAGAGCTCGAGCCACTGCGACTCCACCCGCGCGAGCGTAACGTCCCGCAGGGGCGTAAAGGCGGAGCCGTCCCGCGAAACGGAGAGGTTGAGCCCCCAGAAGCAGTCGTCCGAAAGCGGCCGGCCGTCCTCCCGGAGGAGCAGTCCGTAAAAGGGATCATATTGCAGGGAGAAGTTTCTGCCGTTCTCGGTCAAAAAAACGACGTCCGCCGCGCGGTCATAAAAGCAGCGCCGCGCGTTCAGCAGGGCCTCGGCGCTTTGCCCGCCGAGCGTAAACGCATCCTTCCCGTAGGGCGTGGCGCAGGTGCTCAGGCTGGCGTAAAACGACACCTCCACCGATTCCGCGCCGCTGACCCGGTAGGTCGCCTGCGCCTCCCGCCCGCCGACGGCCAGCGCCGTCGCGTCGCCGCAGGTACCCCAGCCGGAGAAGACGTCAAAGTCGCCGACCGCCTCGGAGAAGCCGCCGTAGCTCCGCGTCCCGTCCGGCGCGAGGCTGTCGCAGTCGTCCACGTAGGAGGCGGCGAAAACCGGCACGGTAAGCGCAAAGGCGCAGAGGATTCCAGCCAGTCCGACAAACGCTCTTTTCCGCATCGCCGTCCGTTCCCCCTCGTCCTTTTCAATAGGTCCATCATAGCAAAAAAACGGGAAAAGCACAATCTTTTGGAAGCGGCAGCCGCCGCGCATATCTGCGGCAGCGCCCGGTGATACTATGGTCGGCAGGGTTCTGCCGGATCAAAAAACGCGCGTTTTGCGCGGGCAGCCTACCCTGTAAGGAAGGGGTTTCACACCCGTCCTTACATAAAAGTGGCGGATTCCCCCTGAAATACTGCAAAAAAAGCGGGCCGGCGTCAGCCGGCCCGCTTTTGGTTCCCTGTTCATTTTTTCTTTTTGCCGAGATAGGCGGCTTTCACGTCCTCGTTTTCGAGCAGCTCGGCGCCGGTGCCGTCCAGCGTGATGTTGCCCGTCTCGAGCACATAGCCGTAGTCGGCGGCGCGCAGCGCGAGGTTCGCGTTCTGCTCGATGAGCAGGATGGTGACCCCCTGCCTGTTGATCTCCTTGATGATGTCGAAGATCCCCTGCACGATGAGGGGCGCGAGGCCGAGCGACGGCTCATCCATCATGATGAGCTTGGGGCGGCTCATGAGGGCGCGCCCGACCGCGAGCATCTGCTGCTCGCCGCCCGAGAGGGTGCCCGCGAGCTGCCAGGAGCGCTCCTTGAGCCTCGGAAAGAGGTCGTAGACCCAGTTGATGTCGTCGGTCAGGTCATCCTTGCGCAGGTAGGCGCCGATCTTGATGTTTTCAAGCACCGTGAGGTCGGGAAAGACCCGCCTGCCCTCGGGGACGAGGGTGATGCCCGTGCCGACGATCTTTTCGCTCGGCAGGCCGCTGATCTGTTTGCCCAAAAACTCGATCGTGCCCCCCTTGATGGGGACCAGTCCGGCGATCGCGCGCAGGGTGGTGCTCTTGCCCGCGCCGTTCGCGCCGATGAGCGTCACGATGCTCTTCTCCGGAACAGTAAAGGATATTCCCTTGACAGCCTCGATGCCGCCGTAATTCACCTTCAGGTTGCTGATGTTAAGCATCGTCGGCCACCCCCAAATACGCGTCGATCACGCGCTGGTTGTTCTGTACCTCGTCGGGCGTGCCCGCCGCGATGAGCTTGCCGAAGTCGAGCACGTAGATGCGGTCGGAAATCTCCATGACCAGGTCCATGTGGTGCTCGATCATAAAGACGGTCAGCTTGAAGTCGTCGCGGATCTGCTTGATAAACGCGGTCAGCTCGGCGGTCTCCTGCGGGTTCATGCCCGCCGCGGGCTCGTCGAGCAGAAGCAGGCTCGGCTCGGTCGCGAGCGCGCGGGCGATCTCCAGGCGGCGCTGCTTGCCGTAGGGCAGGTTGCTCGCCGTCTCGTCCCGGAGGTCCGCAAGCTCGAGGATCTCCAAAAGGCGCATCGTCTCGGCGCGCATCGCCCGCTCCTCCTTCGCGTTGAGGCGGAAGGTCGCGGCAAAGACGCCCGCCTTGGAGCGCATATGCTTGGCGATCAGGACATTTTCAAAGACCGTCAGGTCTTTAAAAAGCCGGATATTCTGAAACGTCCGGGCGATGCCCAGCTTTGTGATCACGTCGGGGAGCTTCACCATGACGTTCGGGAACTTGCCCGCGCTGCCGCCCTGGTAGAGCTTTTTCATATTCCCCTGCGGGTGGTTGGAGATGATCTGCTCGCCGTTGAAGAAGATCGCGCCGTTGGTTGGGGCGTAGACGCCGGTGATCATGTTGAAGGCGGTCGTCTTACCCGCGCCGTTCGGTCCGATGAGCGCGATGATCTCCCCCTTGTCGACATACATCGACAAATCGTCGACCGCGACCACGCCGCCGAACTGCATGGTGAGGTTTTGGAGTTCCAGCACATGTCCGCTCATATCCCGTCACCCCCCGCTGCTTCGTGGGCGGGCCGCTTACGGGAGAACCAGCCCTTGATCCGGCCCGGGAGACGGGCGACGCCGTCCCAGCTGAATTCACTGTTTCCCATGATGCCCCTGCGGTAGAAGAGCACGACCGCCATCAGCAGGATCGAGAAGATGACCATGCGGAAGCCGGTGCGGAAGAGGGGCACCTGCCAGCCGCCGATCGTCAGCGGCTGGTCGAAGAAGCGCAGCCACCACTCCTTGCTCGCGGTGACGAGGAAGGCGGAGAGCACGCTCCCCGAAACGCTGCCGATGCCGCCGATGACGACGATGAGCAGGATGTCGTAGGTGAGCGCGATGCTGAAGGTCTTGGCCTCGATCGAGCGCATGAACATCGCGAGCAGCCCGCCTGAAATCGCGGTGAAGAAGGAGCTGACCACAAAGGAGAGCTCCTTGTGCCGGAAGAGGCTGATGCCCATCGCCTCGGCGGCGACCTCGTCCTCGCGGATCGCCTTGAAGGCGCGGCCGTAGGAGGAGTTGATCAGCAGCACCATCAGCGCGATGGTGACCCCCGCGATGATGAAGGGGGTAAAGAGGGAGGGCAGCCCGAAGAACTTCGGGAAGGTGGGCACCTTGTTGAGCCCGTAGGAGCCGTTGGTAATCGTGTCCATCTGGGGGCTCGAAAAGATCGCGCGGATGATCTCGGAGAAGCCGAGAGTCGCGATTGCGAGGTAGTCGCTCTTGAGGCGCAGCACCGGGATGCCGATGAGCGCCGCGAAACCGGCGGCGACCAGGCCGCCGACGATGAGCGCGAGGAAGGGATAGACCGACTGGAGCCACGAGGGGCCGGCCTCCATCCCCTCTTTGAGCGCGCGCACCCAGGGGGCCACGCCGTTCATATAGTAGACGCCGTCCAGGTTGACAACCGGGATGGTCAGGATTGCCGTGATATAGGCGCCGATCGACATGAAGCCCGCCTGGCCCAGCGAAAAGAGGCCGGTAAAGCCGTTGAGCAGGTTCATCGAAACGGCGACGATCGCCAGAATGGCGCTCTTTTGCAGGATGGAGATCAGCATCCCCTGCCCGCTCTTGTTCGCCTCAAGCCAGAACAGCAGCAAGGCGATCAGCACGAGGAGCACGAGGGAGCAGATGCGCTTTGTACCCTTTTTCATATGCGTCACACCTTATCCGTACTTTTTTCGCCGAAGAGGCCGGTCGGCCTGAACAGCAACATGACGATCAGCAGAAGGAAGGTAAACGCGTCGCTGAAGGTCGAATAGCCCATCGCGACGAGCAGCGTCTCGGCGATGCCGATCACAAAGCCGCCCACGACCGCGCCGGGGATGCTCCCGATGCCGCCGAACACCGCCGCGACAAAGCATTTGAGGCCCGGCAGGGTGCCGGAGAAGGGGGTCACCGACATACGGTCGGTGAAATAGAGGATCGAACCCACCGCGGCCAGCGCCGAACCGATCACAAAGGTGGCGCTGATGATGTTGTTGATCTTAATGCCCATCAGCTGGGAGGTCTCAAAGTCCTTGCTGACGGCGCGCATCGCCATACCGACCTTGGTCTTTTTGATGAGCAGCATCAAAAAGATCACAAGCAGGATGGTGAGCACGGGGGTCAGGAAGGTGACCAGCGACGCGGAGAGCGCCCCGATGTGGAAAATCTTCTTCAGGAAGGGGATCTCGGGGTATCCGCGGGGAATCGCGGTGAAAAGATATGTAGCCAGGTTCTGGAGCAGGTAGGAGACGCCGATCGCGGAGATCATGATCGACATGCGCGGCGCGGTGCGCAGCGGCTTGTAGGCCACCCGCTCGATGACGACGCCCATCACGATGGTGCCGGCGATCACGAGGGGGATGGCGACCTGCCAGGGGAAGCTCGCCATGGCGAAGACCATGAAATATCCCGCCATCATGAAAATATCGCCGTGGGCGAAGTTGATCAGGCGCAGGATGCCGTAGACCATCGTATACCCGATGGCGATCAGCGCGTATGCGCCGCCCAGCGAGATCCCGGTCAGGCAATGCTGCAAAATGGTTGTCAGACTCATGTGCAAAAGCCCCCAAACTATAGCATGGTTCAATACCGCACAAACGGTACGCGCGCATCGGTTATGCGGCGCATGCGGGCGAGGGATGCGGGAATCAGCAGGGCGGGAGACGAGCCGTCCCCCGCCCTGCCGTTCAGAGATTCCGGATTATTCGCCGACGGAGACGGTCTTGAGGAACTTGAACTGGCCGTTCTCAACAACCTTGATGAAGGCTTTGTCCTTGTTGGCGTCGCCGTTCTCGTCGAAGGAGATGGCACCCGTCACGCCCTCGAACTCCACGCCCTTGAGCGCGTCGCGGATGGCGACGGGATCGGTGGAGCCCGCGGTCTCGATCGCCTTGACGGCCGCGAGGTAGGCGTCGTAGCCCAGCGCGGAGACGGCCGGGATGATCTCGTCCTGGCCGTTGGCCACGAGATACTCCTTGAAGCCCTTGATGAAGTCGGTGGCAACCGCGTTGGAGGTGTCGCCCTCATCGAAGAAGGTGGACAGCGTCACGCCCTCGGCGTCGGCGCCCGCGTTCTCGATGATCGAGCCGTTCTCCCAGGTGTCGCCGGCCATGATCTTCGCGGTGATGCCCAGCTCACGGGCCTGCTTGATGATCAGCGGAGCGGTCGCGATGGAGGACGGAGCAAAGATGACGTCCGGGTTCGCGGCCTTGATGTTGGTGAGGATCGCCTTGAAGTCGGTCTGGTTGGTCTGGAACTGCTCCTCCGCAACGATGGAGTCCTCGCCGACCAGCTTGACGAACGCGTTCTTGAAAAAGTTGCCGAGGCCGGAGGAATAGTCGTCGCCCAGCTGGGTGATGACCGCCGCGGTCTTGGCGCCGTCCTGCGCCGCGTAGTTCGCCATCACGGTGCCCTGGAAGGGATCGAGGAAGCAGACGCGATAGTAGAAGTCGTTGCCCAGCGTGACCTGCGGGTTGGTGCAGGAGCAGCCGATGGCCGGGACCTGCGCGTCGGAGAAGATCTCGCCCGCCGCGATCGAAACGCCCGAGCCGTAGGAGCCGAGGATGACCGAGCAGCCCGCGCTGATCAGGCTCTGCGCGGCGGTGACCGCCTCGGTCTTGTCGGACTTGTTGTCCGCCTCGACCAGTTCAATCTTATATTCCTTGTCGCCCACCTTGACGGTCGGGAACTGCTGGTTGGCATAGCGGATGCCATAGACCTCCTGGAGGCCGCCGCCGCCGTTCTCACCCGTCTGCGGCTCGAAGACGCCGATCTTGATGACGTCGCCGCCCGCCGCGGGGGCCGCGTCGGCTGCCGGGGCCGCGTTATCGCCGGCGGGAGCCGGCGCGGGCGTGCTGTTGTCGCCGCAGCCGGCCAGAAGGGTCAGCGCCATAACGGCCGACAGGACAATCGCTAAAACTCTCTTCATAAATCTTTCCTCCCAATTTTGAAATAATTGTCGGAATTCAGCGGTAGAAATACAATTGTATTCCCACTGCATACACATCATTATATCAAAAATCCTGAAAAAAGCAATATCAGGCCATCAATTCTTTTTCTTTTTCCGAATTTGTACAGATTATCCAAAATTATTGGCTCGTACTTTGTAAACAATTCTTTAACCGGCAGACAGGGCTGGCTCCCCTACACAAAACCCACGCCGAGCCGCCCTGTCCGTTTGTGCAGGGGGCACAGCAAAAAAAACACGCGGGACACGGCAAAAGCCGCGTCCCGCGTACAAATATTTTTTCTATTCCGCGTTGATCCGTTCGAGCAGGTCGTTCCGCTCGTTCCACAGCCGGTCGGACAGGTCGACATAATAGCGGTGCGGATGCTCGAACCGCTTGACCTCGTCCCACAGGTGGGCCACCTGGTCGGCGCAGTAATTGCGGATGTCGTCGAGCTTGGGCAGCTCGTAGACGCATCTCCCCTTGTCGAACACCTGGGTGAGGATGCTCTTGGCGGTAAAGTTGCGAACCGTCTTCTTTTTCCAGGTCGCCATCGGATCGAAGATGGTGATCGGCTGGGAGTCGTCGACCGTCTCGCCGCGCACCGTCACATAGTCGGCGATCGCCTGCCCCGTTTCGCGGTTGTAGAACCGGTAGACGTCCTTGAAGCAGGGGGTCGTGATCTTTTCGATGCTCTCGCTCACCTTGATCTTGGGGACGAGCACTCCGCCGCGCTCGACCGCGGCGAGCTTGTAGACGCCGCCGAACACGGGGTCGGACTTGCTTGTGATGAGGTTTTCGCCGACGCCGAAGAGGTCGACCTGCGCGCCCTGGAGCAGCAGGTCGCGGATGATGTATTCGTCGAGCGAGTTGGTCGCCATGATCTTGCAGTCGGGATAGCCCGCGTCGTCGAGCATGCGGCGCGCCTTCTTGGAGAGGTAGGCGATGTCGCCGCTGTCGATGCGCACCGCCTTGGGCCGCTTGCCCATCGGCTTGAGGATCTCGTCCGCAACGCGGATGGCGTTGGGGATGCCCGACTTGACGACGTTGTAGGTGTCCACGAGGAAAATGCAGTTGTCGGGGTAGACCTGCGCGTAGTTTTTGAAGGCGTCGTACTCGCTGTCGAACACCTGCACCCAGCTGTGGGCCATCGTGCCCACCGCGGGAATGCCGTAGTCGCGGTCGGCGATCGCGCAGGCGGTCGCCGAGCAGCCGCCGATGTAGGTCGCGCGCGCGCCCAGGATCGCCGCGTCGTAGCTCTGGGCGCGGCGGGAGCCGAATTCGGAGATCGGCCGCCCCTCGGCGGCGCGGCACATGCGGTTGGCCTTGGTCGCCACGAGCGACTGGTGGTTGATGGTGAGCAGCACCATCGTCTCGATCATCTGCGCCTGGATGATCGGGCCGCGCACCACCACGACCGGCTCGTAGGGGAACACCGGCGTGCCCTCCCTCATCGACCAGATGTCGCAGGAGAACCGGAAATTCTTCAGGTAGGCCAGGAACGCCTCGCTGAACTGCCCCTTGCCGCGCAGAAACTCGATGTCCTCCTCGGTGAATTCCAAATCCTTGATGTACTCGATCAACTGCTCGAGCCCCGCGAATATTGCGAAACCTCCGTCGTCCGGAATCTTCCGGAAGAACATGTCGAAGACCGCCGTGCGCTCCTCGAGCCCATATTCCAGATAGCCGTTGGACATCGTAATCTCGTAGAAATCCGTCAGCATCGTCAGGTTCCGCTTCATATCAATCGGCATTGCGTGTCACCTCGTCCTTTTCTTTCAGCGCCCCTCCGGGTTGTCATCGATAGTTTACACCTTTTCGACCGATTTAGCAAATGTAATCCGCCCGGGGCGGCGGGATTTGCTTTCTGCGTGCAAAATTGTTATACTAATGAAAGACAGGGCCCATCTGCGGCCGTTACAAGTGAAGTCATCCCGCGTGGAAACTCGTTCTATCCTCAGCGGGCCCGCGATCATCCGGCAGCTGCCTGAATCCGCATCCGCAGACCACAACGCCAAAGGAACAGGAGCGTGTACCATGCGTGTTGCACTTTTTACAGAAACCTACCTCCCCCATGTCAACGGGGTCGTCACCCACGTCAAATCCCTCAAGGACGGGCTGGAACAGCTCGGGCACGAGGTCCTGATCGTCACCGCCGACGCCTCCGCGCGCCGGCACTATGTCTCCGACGGCGTCCTCCACTGCCCTGCCCACACCTCCAAGCGCTTCTACGGCTACGGCGTGGCCATGCCGCTCTCCACCACGCGGCTCAAATACGTCTATCAATTCCGTCCCGACGTCATCCATATCCACAACGAGTTCGGCATCGGGCTGTCGGGGATGATGATCGCCAAGGTGCTGCGCGTCGCGCTCGTCTACACGCTGCACACGATGTACGACGAGTACATCTATTATATCGCGCCCCAGCCACTCGTACCGGCCGCGACGAAATTTTCCCACCAGTATACCAAGCTGTTCGCGAAGCTGGCGCAGGAGGTCACCGGGCCCTCCAAAAAATGCGAGGAATACTTCCGCAAGGCGGGCGTCTATAAGCCGGTCAACGTGATCCCGAACCCCGTCGACCTCGACATGTTCGATCCCGGAAAGATCCCGGAGGAAAAGAAGAACGCCTTCCGTGAAAAATTCGGCTATCAGCACGGCGAAACGGTCGGCCTCTTCGTCGGGCGGCTCGGCCGGGAG
Source organism: Anaerotruncus sp. (assembly GCF_057433415.1). Lineage (NCBI taxonomy): Bacteria > Bacillati > Bacillota > Clostridia > Eubacteriales > Oscillospiraceae > Anaerotruncus > Anaerotruncus sp. Next base: position 15,387 of record NZ_DBMDHH010000039.1, read on the forward strand.
AAGAGCGTCGACCTGCTGCTCGACTACTGGAAAAAAACCATCCGGCCGGAGGAAAACATCCGGCTGCTCGTCATCGGGGACGGCCCCTGCCGGGAGGAGCTGGAGGAACAGGCCGTCCGTCTGGGCATCACCGACATGGTCACCTTCGCGGGCAAGGTGCTCCACACGGACATGCCGCCCTATGTGGGGACGTGCGACTTCTATATCACCGCCTCCACCTCCGACACCGATTCCATCTCCATGCTCGAGGGGATGGCGATGGGCCTGCCCGTCCTGCAGATCATCGATCCGCTCAACGAGGGGCAGGTGCGCGACGGGGTCAACGGCTACATCTTCCACGACGCTAAGGACATGGCGGACAAGATCCGCATGCTCAAAACCATGCCGGCGGACAGGCTCTCCGCCCTGCGCGCCTCCGCTCGGCGCTCGGTCCAGCAGAGCGGCGCGGTCAACCTTGCGGAATACGTGCTCAAGGTCTATAACACCGCGCTGCACAAAAAGCGCCGCTCCCGCCTGATGGCGACGCCCGCCTTCCGGGTGCACCTGCGCAAACAAAACAAAGGAGACTGATCACGTGAAAAAGCAGTATGACATCGCCATCATCGGCGGCGGCATCGGCGGCCTGATGGCCGCGTGGCGCCTTTCGGAACGCGCGCCCTCCCTTTCGGTCGCGCTGTTTGAAAAGGGCAGCCCCATCGAAAAGCGCGTCTGCCCGATCATCACCAAAAAGGTGAGCACCTGTGTCAAGTGCAAATCCTGCGCCATCATGGAGGGGCTCGCGGGCGCGGGCGCCTTCTCGGACGGCAAATACGTGATCAGTACCGAATACGGCGGCTGGCTCACCGAGTTCCTCCCCGACGAGACGGTGCTCGATTACATCGAGCAGGCGGATCAGATCCTCGTCAAATTCGGCGCGACGACCGAGCGGTTTCAGCCGAGCAACGAGCTCAAGAAACGCTGCCTCGAATACGACTTGCACATGAGCCAGGCCCAGCTCAAGCACCTGGGCACCGACTCCAACTTCGAGACGATGAAAAAGCTCATTCACGCGCTCGCCGAGCGGGTGGAAATCCACACCGGCGCGGACGTGGTCGGCGTGGACCGGGAGTCCCACATCCTCACCGTCAAAACCGCGGAGGGCGAGCAGGCCGTCGAGGCCGGCAAGATCATCTTCGCCGTCGGCCGCGCGGGCAGCCGCTTCTTCTCCGCCTGGTGCGAGGAGAACGACATCCCCCTGCACAACAACCAGGTGGACGTCGGCGTGCGCGTCGAGCTGCCCTCGATGGTGTGGGAGGATTTTGCGAAGAAGATCTACGAGCCGAAAATCCGCTACCGCTCGAAGGGCTACGGCGACATCATCCGCATGTTCTGCTTCAACGACCGCGGGCAGGTCGTCACCGAGAACACCAACGGGGTCCTGACCGTCAACGGCCACGCCTACCGCGACGAGGCGCGCAAGACGCAGAACTCCAACTTCGCGCTGCTCTCGACCACCAACTTCACCCAGCCCTTCCGCGAGCCGATCGAATACGCCCGCCACGTCGCGAGCCTGGCCAACCTCATCAGCGGCGGCAGCGTGCTCGTCCAGCGGCTCGGCGATCTCGAGCTCGGCCGGCGCACCGACGAGAAGCGCCTGCGTCAGGGCACCGTGCGCCCCACCCTTTCCGCCGTACCGGGCGATTTGAGCCTCTGCATGCCCAAGCGACAGCTCGACAACATCGTCGAGACCCTCCACGCGCTCGACCAGATCTCCCCCGGCACCGCCAACTACGACACCCTCCTCTACGGCATCGAGTGCAAATACTATTCGGCGCGCCCCAAGTGCACCGATTTCGAGATCGACGGCTGCCCCGGCATCTACGCCGTCGGCGACGGCGCGGGCTTCACCCGCTCCCTCTCGCAGGCGTCCGCCAACGGGCTCTACGTCGCGGACCGCATCATCGGCAAGGAATAAACGGCATGAACGAAAAAGAGGACCGGGCTTACGCCCGGTCCTCTTTTTCGTGTCCGGTTTCCGCCCGTCAGGGCGCCTCCCGCTTGAGGGAATCGCGGTAGAGCTTATACTCCATCGAGTCGACGAGCGCCCGGATGGAGGCGTTGATGATGTCGGTGGACACGCCGACCGTCGTCCAGGCGTTCTCCCCGTCGGACGATTCGATCAGGACGCGCACCATCGCGGCGGTCGCCTTCCCGGTGTCCATGACGCGCACCTTGTAGTCGATGAGGCGGACCCCCGCGAGGTTCGGGTAAAAGACCTCGAGCGCCTTGCGCAGCGCGCGGTCGAGCGCGTGGACCGGGCCGTCGCCTTCGTCGGCGGTGATCTCATAGCGGTCGCCCACCCGCACCTTGACCATCGCGGAGGCCATGTGCCGGTCCGCGCTGTCCTGTTCGCCGATGATCCGGAACAGCTCGAGGGCGAAGAAGGGACGGAACCTTCCCAGTTCCTTGAGCACCACCATCTCGAAGCTGGCGGTCGCCGCCTCGAACTGGTAACCCTGGAACTCCAGCTCCTTGAGCTCCCCGACCAGCGTCTCAAGCTCGGGGGAATCCTTGGTGAGCCCCGGGACGACCTCGCTGATCTTCGCGATCAGCGCGCTGCGCCCGCTCACCTCGGAAAGCAGAATCTGCCGGTGGTTCCCCACCGCGGCGGGGTCGACATGCTCAAAGGCGGAGGGGTTCTTTTTCACCCCGTCGACGTGCATCCCGCCCTTGTGGGCGAAGGCGCTCTTGCCGACATAGGGCATCGAATGGGAGAGGCGCACGTTGGAAATCTCGGAAATGATCCGCGCCGCGCCCGTCATCCGGGCGATGCAGTCGGCCGGGACGCACTGGAAGCCGAGCTTGAGCTGCAGATCCGCGATCACGGTGGAGAGGTTCGTGTTGCCGCACCGTTCCCCAAAGCCGATATAGGTCCCCTGCACATGGTCCGCGCCGGCCTTCACCGCCGCCAGGGTGTCCGCGACGGCGCAGCCGGTGTCGTCGTGGCAGTGGATGCCGATCTTTCCGGGGAAGGCCTTGACCGCCTCCGCGGTGATCGCCCGGATCTCGTCGGGGAAGCACCCACCGTTCGTATCGCAGAGGATGAGCTTGCAGGCGCCCGCGTCGGCGGCCGCCTTGAGCGCCTGCATGGCGTAGAGCGGGTTGTGCTTATACCCGTCGAAAAAATGCTCCGCGTCGAAAAAGACCCGCCTGCCCGCCTCGGCCAGATACGCCACCGTGTCGGCGATCATCCGGAGGTTTTCCTCCGGCGTGGTGCCGAGCACCTCGCGGGCCTGCCATTCGCTCGCCTTGCCAAAAACCGCGACGCAGGCCGTCCCCGTCTCAAGCAGGGCGGCGACGTTTTTGTCCTCCCCGGCCGACGAGTCCCGGCGGCGGGTCGAGCCGAACGCCACCAGCCGCGCGTGGGAAAGGCGGAGCTCGTCGGCGGCGCGGCGGAAAAACTCCTCGTCCTTCGGGTTGCTGTGGGGGTTGCCCGCCTCGATATAGTCGACGCCCGCCCGGTCAAGCGCCCGCGCGATGGCGAGCTTATCCTCGACCGAGAAGGAGACCCCCTCCCCCTGCGCGCCGTCCCGCAGGGTCGAATCGAAGACGTCAATCTTTTTCATCGCTCTCCCCCAGTTTCCGCCGCAGGTCGCGCGCATACGCCTCCTGCATCCCGCGCAGGTCCATCAGCAGGTAGGAGAGCAGCCAGACCGCCGGATTGCGGATGGTGAGCCGCTCGGTAAAGACCACCTCGGTACCGTCGTCCTCCGTTTTGGAGAACTCGCCCGTCCATTCTCCGGTGAACATCGCGTGCTCCATGTGGAAGGCGTAGAGCCGCCCCGGCTGCTTTTCGGTGATTGTAAAGACCGTCTCGCTCCCCTTTTTGGGGTATTCCACGAAGGTGACGCCGTCCGGCTTGGTATCGATATGGTCAAGATCGCTGCGCCAGGAAAAATCGGTGTTATCGGTCACGGCCTCCCAAACGGCCTCCAACGGCGAGGAAAAACGCGCGGTCAGCTGGGATGTCCTCAGCTTCTTCATCTGAAAAGTCTCCTCTTTTCTTCCGCCTCCGCGCCTGCCGCAGGGCGGGCGGCGGGGCTGTCTGTCATGCGGATATTGTAGCATAAACGTCCCCCGCGCACAAGCCGCCGCTTTTTTCACTTTACAAGAGTGAAGGTTTGCGTTAAAATAAAGAGTCAGAAGAAGCCTTTGGAAGAACCGGACGGCAGCCGTCCGCCGAAACCATGGAGGAACGAAGGAATTGAAGCTACATTTTTCCAAGATGCACGGCCTCGGGAACGACTATATCTACGTCAACTGCCTCGAGCACAAGCTCAAGCACCCGGAGGAGGTGGCGCGCATCGTGAGCGACCGCCACTTCGGCGTCGGCTCCGACGGCCTCATCCTCATCTGCCCCTCCGACCGGGCGGATTTTGAGATGCGTATGTTCAACGCCGACGGCTCGGAGGGAAAGATGTGCGGCAACGCCATCCGCTGCGTCGGGAAATACGTCTATGACCGCGGGTTCACCGACCGCAAAACCTTGCAGATCGACACCAGAAGCGGCGTCAAGACGCTTGAGCTCACGCTGGAGGATGATGGAAAGGTGTCGACCGTGCGGGTCGATATGGGCAGGGCGTCCCTGCGCGCCAGGGATATCCCCGTCGAAACCGATTACGACGACTTTGTCAGCCAGCCGATGCTTGTGCACGGGGAGGTCTTTCTCGTCACCTGCGTCTCGATGGGAAATCCCCACGCCGTCATCTTCTGCGACGACGTGGAGGACCTGCCGCTCGAGGACATCGGCCCCCTCTTTGAAAACCACGAGAAATTCCCCGACCGCATCAACACTGAATTTATCGAGCTCGTCGACCGTCAGACTCTCAAAATGCGGGTGTGGGAGCGCGGAAGCGGCGAGACCTTCGCATGCGGCACCGGCGCCTGCGCAGCGGTCGTCGCGGCGGTCGTCAACGGGCACTGCGACGCCGGCGACGAGGTCACCGTGCGCCTGCGCGGCGGCGAACTGAAAATCACCTGCCGGGAGGACTTCACCGTCCTGATGGAGGGCCCCGCCGCCCACGTCTTCGACGGCGTGATGGAAATCGATCTATAAAGCGACTGAAAAATGCCCGGTACGCTGACGCGCGGCGGGCATTTTTGATATCTCAACAGGAGTGATGAACGATGCCAAAGCTCAATGAACACTACCAGAACCTCAAGGAGAGTTACCTGTTTTCCGATATCGCAAAGCGGGTGAACGCCTTTACGGCGGCGCATCCCGACAAAAAGATCATCCGGATGGGAATCGGCGACGTGACCCTCCCGCTCATGCCCGAGGTCGTCTCCGCCCTACACGGCGCGGTCGACGAGATGGCGAACGCCGCCTCCTTCCACGGGTACGGCCCCGAGCAGGGCTACGATTTCCTGCGCGGCGCCATTCAGGGCTATTACGCCGGACACGGCGTCTCCCTCGACCCGGATGAGATTTTCGTCAGCGACGGCGCGAAGAGCGATGTCGGCAACATCACCGACCTGTTCGACGTCGGCAACGTCGTGCTTATCCCCGACCCCGTCTACCCCGTCTACGTCGACACCAACGTCATGGACGGCCGCGAGGTGCTCTACCTCAATGCCAACGCTGAAAACGGCTTTCTGCCGATGCCCAATCCCGACATCCACGCCGACCTCATCTACCTCTGCTCCCCCAACAACCCGACTGGCGCGGTCTATACCCTCGACCAGCTGAAGGCGTGGGTCGCCTACGCGCTCGAACACAAAGCGGTCATCCTCTTCGACGCGGCCTATGAGGCGTTCATCGGGGACGACAGCCTCCCCCGCAGCATCTTCGCCGTCGAGGGCGCGAAGAAATGCGCGATCGAGTTCTGCTCCCTCTCCAAAACGGCCGGCTTCACCGGCACCCGCTGCGCCTACACCGTGGTGCCCAGGGAACTGACGATGCGCGCCTCCGACGGCGAGACGCTCTCCCTCAACCGCATGTGGCTCCGCCGGCAGACCACCAAGTTCAACGGCGTCTCCTACATCATTCAGCGCGGCGCGGCCGCCGTCTTCTCCGACGAGGGCGTGCGCCAGTCGCGCGAGATGGTCGGCTACTACAAGGCGAACGCCCGCCTCATCGCCGACACCCTTTCCGAGCTGGGCATCCGCTACTTCGGCGGCATCCACTCCCCCTACATCTGGATGGAGTGCCCGAACGGCATGAAGTCGTGGGAGTTCTTCGACTACCTGCTCGAAAACGCCGCCGTCGTCGGCACGCCGGGCGCGGGCTTCGGCGTCAACGGCGAGGGGTATTTCCGCCTCACCGGATTTTCCAGCCGGGAGCAGACCGCCGAAGCGATGGAGCGGTTCAAGGCGATCCTCAAATAATCCGCCAATGCAGAAAGGGGCGCGGAACCAAAGCGGTTCCGCGCCCCTTTTTTATGTGTTTACCGGCCGCCTTCCATTCCGTAGAGCAGTGCGTTCACAATCGCGGCGGCGACGTTGCTGCCCCCCTTGCGCCCTCGCGCGACAATGCAGGGGACGCCGCTTTCGAGCAGCAGCTCCTTGGCCTCGACCACGTTCACAAACCCCACCGGCACGCCGATCACCGCCGCGGGCCGGAGACTTCCTTCGGAAACGAGCTCGCAGAGGCGGATGAGCGCCGTGGGGGCGTTGCCGACCGCGAAGAGGAGCGGCCCCGGCAGCGCGGAGGCCTTGTCCATCGACGCGACGGCGCGGGTCGTGCCGTTTTCCTTTGCCCCGGCGGCCACGTCCGGGTCGGACATGAAGCAGCGGACCTCCCCGCCGAACCGGGCGAGGGAGGTCTTGTTGATCCCCGCGCGCGCCATCTGCGTGTCGGTCACGACGGCCGCGCCCGCGCGCAGCGCGGCGCGCGCCGTCTCCACAACGCCGGGCGAAAAGACGAGGCTTTCCGCGTAATCGAAGTCGGCGGTCGTGTGGATGACCCGCTTGACGATGGGGGCCGTCTCCTCCGGAAGCACGATCCCCCGCCCCTCCAGCTCCGCCGAGATGATCTCGAAGCTGCGCCGCTCGATGTCGGCGGGCAGCAGATGTTCCAATTCTCGTTTCATGGCGTCTCTCACAGTTCGATTCCCTCGCGCGCGGGAATTCCCCGGTCGAAGGGGTGTTTTCGCTTTTGGATCTCCGAGACGTAATCGGCCGCCTCGACCAGCCAGCCGGGCGGGTTGCGGCCGGTGAGGACCAGCTCGAGTTCCGCCGGCTTTCGCTCGACAAAGCTGCGCAGCAGGTCGGCGTCCACCGTCCCGGTCGAGAGCGCCCCCATGATCTCGTCGAGGACCAGCAGCCTGCAATCCCCCGCCCGCGCCGCCTCCACGGCGGAAAGCAGGAGCTTGCTGTTCTCGTCGTAGGTCTGCTGGAGCTCCCGCTCGTCCATCTGGAAGGTGAACTTGTCACCCGCCTTGCCGCGCAGAAGAGTGATTTCGGGGATTTTCGCGAGCACGTGCAGCTCGCCGCTCTCCCTCCCCTTTAGAAACTGCGCGATCAGCACCGGCATGCCCCGCCCGGCGGCACGCACCGCCAGACCGATCGCGGCGGTCGTCTTGCCCTTGCCGTCGCCGCAGTAGATGTGGATCAGCCCCCTGTTCATATGCCTTCCTCCAAAATTTTGTAGACCGCGCCCATGTCGAGGCTCTCCCGCACCGCCGCCGCGAGCTTGTCGTACTGCGCCTCCCGGTAGGACTTCGCATCGACGGCCGCGATATCGGATGCGTCAAGCCCTTTTGCCTTACAGAGGCAGCACACCAGCGCGGCGGCGGTCTCGCCGTTGTCGAAGAGCCCGTGCACATAGCTGCCGCAGACATTCCCGCGCGACGCGCCGTCCGGCTTCCCTTCTCCCCGCCCGGTACGCAGCTCCATCAGCGGCGGGCAGTCCCGCTCCGTGCGGCCCATGTGGATTTCGTAGCCCTCGAACGCCGCGCCCGAAAGCCCGGAAAAAATCCCTTCCGCCCTTTCAAAGCGGCCCGTCACACGGGTACGGGTCTTTTCTTTGGCGAACACCGTCCGGACGGGCAGCAGGCCGAGGCCGCAGAGCGTCCCGCCGTGCTCGACCCCGTCGGGGTCTGCGAGGCGCTCGCCGAGCATCTGGTAGCCGCCGCAGATGCCCAGCACCGCGCCGCCCGCCGCCGCGTGCTTTTTGACGGCGGCCTCCAGTCCGTTCTGCCGCAGCCACAGAAGGTCCTCCATCGTGTTTTTGCTGCCCGGCAGGATGACGAGGTCGGGATTTCCCAGCGCGGCGGGCGACGCGGCATACCGCACCGAGACGCCGGGAATCCGCTCGAGTGGGGCGAAATCGGTGAAGTTGGCGATGCGGGGCAGCCGCACGACCGCGATGTCGACAAGCGCAGGGCCGCCGCGGCCCGTGAGCCGCTCGGAGAGGCTGTCCTCGTCGTCGATGTCAACGTCGAGCCAGGGCACCACGCCCACGACCGGCACGCCGGTGATGTCCGCGATCTGGTCGAGCCCCGGCCGTAGAATCTCCCGGTCGCCGCGGAATTTGTTGATGACGAGCCCCCGCACCATCGCGCGCTCGTCCGGTTCCAGCAGCATGACGGTGCCCGCCAGCGAGGCGAACACCCCGCCCCGGTCGATGTCCCCCGCCAGCAGGACGGGCGCCTTGGCAAGCCGCGCCATGCCCATATTGACGATGTCCTCCGCCTTGAGGTTGATTTCCGCCGGGCTGCCCGCACCCTCAAGTACGATCACGTCGTATTGCGCCGCGAGCGATTCATACGCCTCCACGACCTTTGGGACGAGTTCCCGCTTCCTTTTAAAATATTCGGCGGCGCTCATGTCGCCGAGCACCTCGCCATTCACGATCACCTGCGAACCGGTGTCGGAGGAGGGCTTGAGCAGGATGGGGTTCATGCGCACCGACGGCGCGATCCCCGCCGCCTGGGCCTGCACCACCTGCGCGCGGCCCATCTCGAGCCCCTCGTCGGTGATGAAGGAGTTGAGCGCCATGTTCTGCGATTTGAAGGGCGCAACGGAATAGCCGTCCTGCCGGAAGATCCGGCAGAGCGCGGCCGCCAGCAGGCTCTTGCCCGCGCCCGACGAGGTCCCCTGCACCATGATCGCCTTCGCCAAGCCTACGCCCCCTTCAAAATCTCCGTAAGCGCCTCGACCAGCCGCTCGTTCTGCGCGTGCGTCTTGACCGCCGCGCGGTAAAACCGCTCGTCCAGTCCCCGGAAATTGCCGCACGGACGGATGAGGATGCCGCGCTGTTCGAGCAGCGCGTCGAGGTCGCGGCAGGCGTTGCACTTGAAGAAGAGGTAGTTCGCCCGCGACCCAAGCACCCGCAGGCCGAGCTTTTGCAGCTCCCCGGCGAGGTATTTCCGCTCCGCCTTGACGACCTCCCGCACGCGGGAGACGTACTCCCCGTCCGCGAGGGCGGCGATCCCCGCCGTCTGCGCGGGCAGCGAGACGTTCCACGGCGGCTCGCAGGCGCAGACCGCCTCGATCGTCTCAGGGTTCGCGCAGAGCAGATAGCCGAGCCGCAGGCCCGCCATCGCGTAGAGCTTGGTGAACGCCCGCAGGAGGATGAGATTCCCATGCGCCGCGAGCTCTCCCTTGAGGGTGTGCGCCTCCGGTTCGTCAAGGAAGGGCACGAAGCACTCGTCGACCACAAGCGTGATCTTGCAGTCGGCGCATTTTTTGAGGATGCGGCGCAGCAGTTCCCCATCGGCGGGCTGGCCGGTGGGATTGTTGGGGTTGCAGAGCATTAAAAGGTCGAGTGCGGGGCTCAGCTTGCCCAGGATCGTGTCGGTCAGCGCGAAGTTGTCCTTCTCGTGCAGCGGATGGAAGGTCGTCTCGCACCCCGCCGCCGCGAGGGCGTATTCGTACTCCGAAAAGGTGGGCGCGAGCGTGAGCGCGCGGCGGGGCCTTAACGCCTGCGCCACGCGGAAGATGAGGTCTGCCGCGCCGTTGCCGCAGTGGACCCACGCGGCGGGCACCCCGTCCGCCGCCGCAATCGCCGCCGTCAGGTCGCGGCAGAGCGGGTCGGGATAGCCGTCCCAGTCGCCGACCGAACCGGCAAGCGCCGCTTGGACGCTCTCCGGAAGCCCGAGCGGGCTTGTGTTGGAGGAAAAGTCGAGCGCGGACGGATGCCCGTAGGTATCGCCGCCGTGAAGCTGTCTGTCCATGTGTTCTCCTTTATAGATGGTATAAAATCAGTATTTTTACCGAGAGGAACATCCCCAGCGCCAGCAGGGAGGTCCCGTACATCAGCCGGTTGGCCCGCCGGATGTCCTCCGGCTCCACGGCGCGGCGGCCGTCGCCGATCGTGGGCTTTTTTACGGGCACGCCGCCGTAGCAGGCGTCCCCCGCGAGGCGCACCCCCAGCGCGCCGGCGCAGGCCGCCTCGGTCTGCGCGCTGTTGGGGCTCTGGTGGTTTCGGCGGTCCCGCCGCCAGATGCGCGCCGCGCCGCGCGCGTCAAGCCCGCAGAGGGCGGCGGCCGCGATCATGAGGAGCGCGGAAAGCCGCGCGGGAATCCAGTTGAGAAGGTCGTCGAGCTTCGCGGAGCAGCGTCCAAACTCCCGGTAGCGGTCGTTTTTGTAGCCGACCATCGAGTCGAGGGTGTTGACCGCCTTGTAGAGGAAGCCGAGCGGCGCGCCGCCGAGCGCGAGGAAAAAGAGCGGCGCGACGACCCCGTCGCCCGTGTTCTCCGCGACCGTCTCGACCGCCGCCTTGGCGACCCCCTCTTCGGAGAGCATGGCGGTGTCCCGCCCGACGATCATCGAAACGGCCCGCCGCGCACCGGGCAGGTCGCCCGCCGCAAGCGCGGCGTGGACCTTCATGCTCTCGTCGCGCAGGGAGCGCGCGGCGACAAGCCAGTAGCAGAGGACCGTTTCTACCGCGAGCGCGGCCCACCGGCCCAGAAGGCGCCGCGAAAGCCACAGCAGCCCCCACGCCGCGCCCGCCGAAATGAGGACGGTCAGCAGGGCGAGCAGCCGCCCCGCCGTCCGTTCGCCGCGCGGCGATTTGGGGAAGCGGGCGCGCAGGAATTCTTCCAGCGCGGAGATCAGCCGCCCGATCCACCGAACGGGATGCGGGAATCCGTGCGGGTCCCCCAAGGCCGCGTCGAGCAGAAACCCCAGCCCGATGGCGATCACCCGGTCAAGCATCGGCGGCGCCCTCCCCCAGCTTCCGCACGCCGGTGAGGACCCGGCGGTCCCGCCAGAGCTCCCGCGTCGTGCACGCGGCCCAGCCGCCGAAATTTTCCGGCTGCCAGTCGTAGAAGCCGCGCGGGGAATCCGTCTCGGCAAACCGCTCCATCACCGCCATGATCGTGCCGCCGTGCACGACGAACGCCGCCGAGGAGACGCCGTCCGCGAGGCATCGCTCCACAATCTCCTCAAAGGCGCGGCAGCACCGCCGCCGGAAGGCGGCGGTGTCCTCCCCGCCGGGCGGCGCGAGCGTCCCGGTGCGGTCGTCCATCCACGCGCGGTAGGCGGGATCGTTTTGAAGCTGCTCATAGCTCTTGTTTTCAAACGCGCCGAAGTCGCATTCGCGCAGGTCGGGCACCGTTACCGGCGCTGCGGCGGGATAGAGGAGCGCCGCCGTCTGGCGGCAGCGGAGCAGCGGGCTCACGTAGACCCGCTCCGCCGCCGGGGCGGGGTAGCCCGGCAGGACTCCGGGCGCGAGCGGCTCGTCGGTGCTCCCGATATAGCGGCGCGCGAGGTTCCCCGGGGTGGGGCCGTGACGGATGAAAATGATCTTCACGCCTCTCCCCCCTTGATGACCGCCGGGATGCCCGCATAGACGC
>NZ_DBMDHH010000040.1:0-27008 GCF_057433415.1 Anaerotruncus sp.
TTCGAGTCCGCCTGTGCGAGGCCGTCCTCATCGCCCGCGTCCTTCGAACTGCCCACCGAGTTGATCACCGCCAGCCCGGTCGAAAGCTCCGCGCCCGCCGGGACCTGCACCGGATTCTCCGGGGCGGGGTTCTCCTGCGGCTGCTGCGATTCACTTCCGGATGAAGCCTGCGGGCCGAAGGGGGAATACCCCTTCGGCAGATTGGAGCTGCATCCCGCCAGCAGCGAGGCCGCCAAGACGAGGCTGAGCGCCGTCGCAAAAATTCGTTTCATATCGGTTCCTCCTTCGATCGTCACCGGCCGGGCTTCGCCGCCGGCTGTAGCTTGAGGCCGTAAAATGCCCTGTCCAGTATCTCCGTGAGCCGCCGCCGCTTCTCCTCGGGAGCGCCGAGCTCCCCGAGCAGCTTGGCCGCGCGGTCGTAATAGCGTTTGGAAAGCCGGCGCGCGTCGTCCAGCCCGCCGCTCGCGCGGACCCGTTCGTCCACCTCGGCGCGCACGAGTTTCCCTCTCCGCGCGCGCTCGAGAAAGGCGGGGTCCTGTTCGAACGCCCGGATGAGCGGCAGCGTGACGACCCCCTGCTCGTAGTCCGACCGCACCGGCTTTTTGGCGGTCGCCTCGTCCGATTCAAAATCGATGCAGTCGTCGGTGAGCTGGAAGATCATGCCGATCTGCCGCCCGAGCCGCGCGTACCGGCGGATGAGCCGCTCCTCCTCTGTAAAGAAGAGCGCGCCCGCGTAAAACGCCGCCTCAAAGAGGGCGGCCGTCTTGCCCCCGATGATCTTGAGGTAGCGGTAGGCGGTCAGCTCGAGGTTGCCGTTATTGAGGTGCTGGCCCAGCTCCCCGAGGCAGATGCGCCCCACATAGTCGGGCAGCCGCAGGTCAAGGTAGCGTTCCCGGTCGCCCACCTGCGCCGCGAGCCGCAGGGAAGCGGCGAGCAGGTAGTCGCCGCAGATGACCGCCGTGCGCCTGCCGTACATGCGCTGGAGAGTGGGGATGCCGCGCCGCAGGTCGGCGTCGTCGATGACGTCGTCGTGCACGAGCGTCGCGAGGTGGAGCATCTCGACGGCGGCGGCCAGCTCCGCCGCGTCGGCGGGAATCCCGCCGTCCTCCCCCTGTGCGCAGGCGAGCAGGGCGGCGGCGCGGATCATCTTGCCCCGCGCGCCCGCGAGGTGCGCGGTATAGCTGCGGATCAGACCCGGCGAGCCGGTGAGGGCCCCGTCGATGCGTTCCTTCACCGCCTCGAACGCCGCGTCAAATCCGGGGTAGCAGGCGGCCTGGGGGCGCGCCTGATTTTGTGTCGCGTCAATCATTGTAGAGATACCACTTTCTGACAAACCTGACGTTTTTCCAGTGTTTTTTTAGGGCGGGCATGACGTAGTAGTCGAGGCCCAGCGTCCTGCCGCCGCCGATGAGCACCGCAATCGCGGCGAAGATCATCCAGAAGGTGTTGAGGTAGAGCCCCGTCGTGGTGACGAACATGAACTGCAGCACGAGCGAGGCGGCGGAGGCCGGGAAGTTGAAGAGGCCGCCGATCAGCGCGAGGCCGATGAGGATTTCAAGCACCACGATGGTGATCTGCATGAACATCTGCATCCCGTCGCTGGCAAGCACCACATGGTCGACGAACCAGTTGATAAAGGGGATGTCGATCTTGAAGGCGTAGTCCGCCAGCGTGGAATGGGCCAGGTCGGTGCCGCTGACAAGCGTCACGTCCATAAATCCGAGCAGCCGGTAGCTGAACACCGCCACGCCGCTGGCCACCGCCTCGCCGACCTCGGCGGTCGCGGTGGCGACCGCGTCGACGGCCCCGGAGGTCGCGCCCGCGACCGCGTTGACCATATCGGTCACGTTGCGCGCGCCCGCGGCGGAGAGGATCTTGTTGAAGAAGCCGGTCGCGCCGCTGAAGAAGCCGGTGAGCTGCGGGGTCTGCATCCAGCCCTCGACGATCTTCATGACGCCCTCGAACACCCAGCAGACGCCCAGCCAGACGCGCAGCGGCACGAGCAAAAAGCTCGGGGTGCGGTTGGAAAAATGCCCGCCCACAAAGCTGCGGCAGTTGCGGATGGTGAAGAACTCGTGCCTCAAATAGCTGATGACCTTGTTCCAGCCGAGCACCTGCACGAAGTAGACGACGTTGATGAAATGCTTGGTAAACATCGCCAAGAAGGAGGGCAGGCAGATCATGTGGTTGGGGGTGCCCACCTGCGCGACGCCATACCTGCCGCCGACCGACACCATGACCCCGTGGAACTTGGGACGGTAGTCCTCCAGCTCCCCCTGCCCGGTGAGCTGCACCGTCAGGTTGTGGGCGATCGTGTCGGCGCTCTGCTCGCAGTTTTCGACCATCTGCGGGACGGGGTTCTCCTCCCCCTCGGGGACGTACATGATGTTGTCGCCCGCGATGAACACGTCCTCGTGGTCGACTGCGCGCAGGTATTTGTCGGTGACGACCCGGCCGCGGCGGGCGGTTTGGAGGGCCTTGGCCGCCTCGGAGACGATGTCGCTCGACTCGATGCCCGCCGTCCAGATGACGGTGCCCGCCTGGTGGCACTCGACGGTGTCTCCCTGCTTGAGCTCGATGTAGTCCTTGCCGATGCCCGCGACGCCGGTTCCGAGCATGACCTGCACGCCCATCTTCGTGAGCCTGCGCTCCACCTTGTCGGAGAGCTTCTTCGGCAGGATGGGCACCGTGCGGTCGAGCACGTCGACGTCGAACATCGACACCTCGTCCCGGTCGATCTCGAATTTCTCGCAGAGCAGCGGCACCAGCTCGGCCAGCTCGCCCGCCATCTCGACGCCGGTGAAGCCCGCGCCGACCACATAGAAGGTCAGCAGCCTGCGGCGCTCGGCCGGGTCGGTCTCGCGCGCGGCGCGGCGGAAGACGTGGAGCAGGTGCTCGCGCAGGACGACCGCGTCGTCGTAGGACCACAGGGTATAGGAGATCTCCTCCGCGCCCGGCACGCCGAAGAAGGTCGGCTTGGAGCCGGTCGCGAGGATGAGATAGTCGTAGGGGTAGGTGCCCACGCGCCCTTCGAGCACCTTGCCGTCAAAATCGATCGAGGTGACCGTGTCAAGCACCACATGTACGTTGCGTCCCGCGAAGACCCGTTCGAGGCTGATCTTGATGCTGTCCTCATCCACGCGGTGTGCGGCGACCTCGTGCAGCTCGGTGTACATGGTGTGGAAGGGGTTTTTGTCGATGACGGTGATCTGCACGTTCTCCTGTTTTTTCAGCCGTTTCGCCAGTTTTTTGGCGGTCAGGACGCCCGCGTAGCCCGCGCCGACAATGACAATGTTTTTCAATGCTTTCATCTCCTAAATGTGAACTCCGCCAGTTCGCTCCCGGCGTGAAATCATTTGCGCTCGTTCGTTTCGCCGTCCGGGGGCATCCCCGCCGCGGCCTTCAGCAGGAAGATCTCCTCGACCGTTTCGATAAGCCGGATCGCCCGCTGGTCGACGATCTTGTAGACCATGCTCTGTCCCTGTTTGTCGCACTCAACAATCCGGTTGGCCCGCAGCAGCGTCAGGTGCTGGGAGAGCGCCGACTGGGTGATCCCCTTGAGGCGCTTGTGCAGCTGCCCGACGTTCATGGGGCCGGTCATCAAATGGCAGAGGATGACCATGCGGTTTTCGTTCGCCAGCAGCGCGCAGAGCGCCGCCGCGTCCTTCGCTGGATTCGCCATTGATTCCCCCCCGTTTTTCGTGTATAATATTAAGGAAATTAGTAATTAAGCAATTTCTAATATAATTATATCTTTGGTATTTGTCAAGTATTTATCAATGGTTTTTTGCCATTTTATATAATGTGTCCAACTTCCCCGCCATCTATTTAACAAATTACCCGATAACCGTTTTTTCCAGAGAAAGGAGGCCGTCCGGATTGGCCTACCGGGACTTGCAGGCATTCATCGCCGCGCTCGAAAAGCGCGGCGAACTCATGCGGATTTCCGCGCCCGTCTCCCCCATCCTGGAGATCACCGAAATCGCCGGCCGCGTCATGAAGCGCGGCGGCCCGGCCCTTCTCTTCGAGCGGGTCGAGGGCTCCGATTTCCCCCTGCTCATCAACGCGATGGGCTCCGACGCACGCATGGCGCTCGCGCTGGGCGCCGAAAGCCTCGACGAAATCGGCGGCGACGTGGCCCGCTACCTCGATTTCGGCAACTACACCTCCCTCGGAAACCTCGTCCGCTTCGCCCCGCGTCTCCCGCGCCTTGCCGCCTGCTTTCCCCACCGGCGCCGCCTGCGCCTTACCCGCCCGCCCTGCCAGCAGGTGATCGAGCGGGAGCCCGACCTCTCGGCGCTGCCGGTGCTCCACTGCTGGCCGCAGGACGGCGGCCGCTTCTTCACCCTGCCGCTCGTCTTCACGAAGCTGCCGGGCGCGCGGACGCAGAACTGCGGCATGTACCGGATGCAGGTGCTCGATAAGACCTCCACCGCCATGCACTGGCACAAGCACAAGGACGGCTCTGCCATCTATGAGGCGTGGCGGGCGCGGGGCGGGAAAATGCCCGTCGCGGTCGCGCTCGGCTGCGGCCCCGAGATCACCTACGCCGCGACCGCGCCGCTGCCGCCCGGTCTCGACGAGATGCTGCTCGCGGGCTTCCTGCGCAGGCGGCCCGTCGCGCTGACAAAATGCGTCTCCAGCGACCTGTGGGTGCCGCGGGACGCGCAGTTCGTGCTCGAGGGATATGTCGACACTGAGGAGCCCCCCGTGTGGGAGGGCCCGTTCGGCGACCACACCGGCTACTACTCGCTGGCCGACTGGTACCCCCGCTTCCACGTCACCTGCGTCACCCGCCGCAGGAACCCCGTCTACCCGGCGACCGTCGTGGGCAGGCCCCCGATGGAGGACTGCTATCTGGCGAAGGCCACCGAACGCATCTTCCTGCCCGTACTGAAGCTGCAGATGCCCCAGCTGTGCGACCTCTGCCTCCCCTTCGAGGGGGTGTTCCACAACTGCGCGGTCGTCTCGGTCAGAAACGACTTCCCCGGCGCGGCGCGCACCGTCATGAACGCGATGTGGGGGATGGGACAGATGCGCTACACCAAGCTGATCGTCGCGGTGGACGCGTCGGTCGACCCGCGGGACACCGGCGCGGTGCTCGCGGCGGTGCTCCAAAACGCCGATCCCGCGTCGGACTACCTCCTCTCGGACGGCCCGCTCGACGCGCTCGACCATTCGTCCGACCGCGCCCTCTACGGCGCGCGGCTGGGCGTCGACGCAACCGCGAAACCGGGCGTAACGCCCCGTCCGGGGCGTTACGCCCTCCTGCCGGTCCAAAAGCGCGCGCCGGGCGACGGCCGGGAGGCCGCGCTGGCCGCGCTCGAGGCGGAGGGCGTCTCGTTCGCCGTGGCGCTCGACGACACGGTGGACCTCGCCGACCGCTCGGAGGTGCTCTGGCGGGTCTTCAACAACATCGACGCGGGGCGCGACCTCGTGGTGAAGGACGGGAAAATCGCGCTCGACGCGACGAAAAAGCTGCCGGGGGAGGGGCTCACCCGCCCCTGGCCGGACGACATCACGATGTCGCCGGAAATGGCCGCGCGGGTGGACGCGCGGTGGGAAGAATACGGATTCTGACGTGGAGGCGCCTTCGATATGGAACTCGCTCATAAACTGATTCGGAAGCTGCGCGCCTACGGGACGCTCGTGATGTTCAGCCACACGATCTTCTCCCTCTCGTTCGGTGCCGTCGCCTTCCTCGCCGCGTCGAACGGCAGGCCGCGCCTCTGGACGGCGGCGTGGGCCGCGCTCGCCTTCCTGTCGGCGCGCACGGGGGCCAACGCCCTCAACCGCGCGGTCGACGCGAGAATCGACGCGAAAAACCCCCGCACCGCCGGACGGCAGATCCCGCGCGGCGAAATCTCCGTGCGCGAGACGGTCGCGCTTTCAGCCGCCTGCTTCGCGCTGCTCGTCGTGAGCGCCGCGATGCTGAACCCCCTCTGCCTGGTCCTCTCCCCCCTCGCCCTCCTGATGATGGCCTTCTACTCCTATACCAAGCGGTTCACCTGGCTCTGCCACCTCTTTCTGGGCGCGACCTGCGGCATCGCGCCGGTCGGCGCGTGGCTTGCGGTGACAGGGCGGTTTTCCCTGCCGCCGCTGCTGCTCGGCGCGGCCAACTGCCTGTGGACCGCTGGCTTCGACGTCATCTACGGCTGCCAGGACTATGACTTCGACCGGCAAAACGGCCTTCATTCGATCCCCGTGCGGTTCGGCGTGGCGGGCGCGCTGCATATCAGCACCGCGTTTCATGCCGCGGCGCTCGTCTGCCTCGCGGCCTTCCTCCTGCTGGAGCCGCATATGGGACTTCTCTTCGGCGCGGGGCTGCTCGCCGCCGCCGCCCTCATGGCGGTGCAGCACACAATGGTCTCCCCCCGGCGGCTCGAGGGGGTCAACGTCGCCTCCTACAGCATGAGCCAGCTCACCAGCCTCGCGCTGCTGGTCTTCGGCATCCTCGACATCTACCTCTGAAAGAAGGGCTTCTATGGAAACCTACATCATCGGGATCACCGGCGCGAGCGGGAGCGCCTACGCGCTGCGCATCTCGGACGCCCTGCTGGAAAGCGGCGCGGCCCTGCGGGTCGTCGCCACCGATACCGGCCGCCGGGTGCTGGAATATGAGACGGGCGTCTCGCTCGAACGCTGGGCCGGGGAACGCCCCAACGCCGTGCTCGAGGACAACGCCGACCTCTTCTCCCCGCTCGCGAGCGGCTCGCGGCGGTTCGCGGGGATGGTGGTCGCGCCCTGCTCGATGTCGACGCTCGGCAGGCTCGCGTGCGGCGTCACGACCGACCTGCTCACCCGGGCGGCGGACGTCATGCTCAAGCAGCGGCGGCCCCTCCTGCTGGTGCCGCGCGAAACGCCGCTCACCTCGATCCACCTGCAAAACATGCTGACGCTCAGTCAGTGCGGCGCGACGATCCTGCCCGCGATGCCCGCGTTTTACCACCGCCCCCGGACGGTCGACGACCTTGTCTCCTTCGTGGCGGGCCGGGCGCTCGACTGCCTGGGCGTTGAAAACCATCTATATCAGCGTTGGAGGGAAGAACCATGAAAAAAACCATTTTGAAGCGCGCCGCGGCCCTGTTGCTCGCGGCGCTCGCCGCGGCGGGGCTCGCCGCGTGCGGCAAACAGCCCGAGCCCGACACGCTGCGCATCGGCGTCATGTATTCGTCCGACATCATCCCGCTGGCGGTCATGAAGGACCAGAAGCTCGATGAAAAGCAGGGCGTCGTCCTCGACATGCAGGTCTTCTCCTCCGCCAAGGACCGCGACGCGGCGCTGCAGGCGGGCGAGCTCGACGGGGTGTTCACCGATTTCATCGGCGCGTGCATCTACCAGAACGCCGGGCTCGACGTGAAGATCACCGGCATGACCGACGGCGACTACCTGCTGCTCGCCGGTCCGGATTCCGGCGTCACGACGCTCGCGGACGCCGCCGGGAAATCGATCGCGATTTCGGAAAACACGCTGATCGAATACGCGCTTGACTACATCCTTACGCAGGAGGGGTACGGCGCGGACTACCTCAAAAAGGAGGTCGTTCCCCGCATCCCCGACCGCCTTGAGATGCTGCGCAGCGGCGAGGTCGACCTCTGCCTGCTGCCCGAGCCGTTCGCGACCCTCGCCCTCACCGACGGCGCCGTCGAGCTCGGCAGCGCCAACACGGCGGGGCTCTATCCCGCCGTCTCCGCCTTCACCCAGTCGGCGATCGACGGGAAGGCCGGCGCGATCAGAAAGTACTACGCCGCCTACGACGAGGCGGTCGACTACGTGAACAACACCCCCCTCTCGGAATACGAGCCGGTCGTGATCGCGGGCGCGGGCTTCCCAGAGGAGCTCGCGGGCAGAATCGAGCTGCCCGTCTTCCGCAAAAATGCGCTGCCCGACGCCGCCGTTCTCTCCGACGCGGTCGCCTGGGCCTCGGGCAAGGGGCTCTGCCCCGCTTCCCTCACCCCAGCCGACCTGCTCGGCGACCTCGGATAAGCGCGATGCTGGAAGTTGAAAACCTCACGGCGCGCTACCCGCGCGCGAGCCGCCCGGTCATCGACGGGCTCTCCTTCTCCCTCGGGGAAGGGGGGCTGCTTGCACTGCTCGGGCCGTCCGGCTGCGGCAAGACGACGCTACTGAACCTGCTGGCCGGGGTGCTCCCGCCCGCGGGCGGGAGCGTCCGCTTCTGCGGCGCGCCCCTCTCCCCGCGTGATACCGCCATCGGCCTCATCCCCCAGAGCTACGGCCTGCTCCCCTGGAAGACGGTGCGGGAGAACTGCCTTTTCTGCGCGCGGCTGCGCGGCGCGTCCGGCGAAAGGGAGCTTGACGCCCTCTGCGCGCGGCTGGGCATCGGCGGCCTGCTCGACCGCTACCCGCGCGAATTAAGCGGCGGGCAGGCGCAGCGGGCGGCGCTGGCGCGCGCGCTGCTCATGAAGCCGCGCCTGCTGCTGATGGACGAACCCTTCGCCGCGCTCGACGCGGCGGCGGCCGACCGCGCCAGACGGCTCTGTTTCGAGCTCTGGCGGGATTCGGGCGCAACGGCGGTCGTGGTGACCCACCGCCCGGAGGAGGCGCTCTACCTCGCGGGCCAGATCGCCGTCATGGGAAAGGGCGGGCGCTTTACCCGCCTCCTGGAGAACCCCTGGCAGGGCCTGCCCGAGCCGGGCGGCCCCGATTTCGAGGCGTTCTCCCACGAGCTGCGGCGGGAAATCCTGCTCGCCGCCGGAGAGGAGGCCGCGTCATGAAAAAGACGGGCGCCTTCCTGCTCGGCTTCGTGACGGTCAACCTGCTCTGGCTGGCCGCCGCCGCGCTGCTCGACACCCGCGCGCTACCCGGCCCCGCGGAGGTGTACGCCCACTTTGGGGACGTGCTCGCCGCGGGCGTCTTCCGCCACATCGGCGCGAGCCTCTGGCGGGTGTTCGCGGGGCTTTTCCTCGCGCTCGCGGTCGGGGTGCCGGTCGGCCTGCTGATGGCCGCCTCCCCCCGTTGGAACGCCCTGCTCCACCCGATCGTCTACTTCTCCTACCCCGTCCCCAAGACCGCCCTGCTGCCCGTCGCGATGCTCCTTTTCGGCCTGCGGGACGGCTCGAAGATCCTCATCATCCTGCTGACCGTCCTCTTCCAGGTGATCGTCGCCACGCGGGACGCGGCCCGGGCCGTCGACCCCGGCCTCTACCAGGTGGCCGTCAGCGCGGGGGCCTCGCGCGGCCGCCTGCTCGGACAGATCACGCTTCCCGCCGTGCTGCCCGAGCTCTTCACCAGCCTGCGCATCGGCGTGGGCACCGCGCTGGCCGTCCTCTTCATCGTCGAGGCATACGGCACCCGCGCGGGGATCGGCTACTACATCCTCGACGCATGGAGCCGCATCGACTACCTCGAAATGTACGGCGGCATCGTCGTGATCTCGGTGGTGGGCGCGGCGCTCTTTCTGGCCGTCGACCTGCTCGCGCGGCGGCTCTGCCGCTGGAAGGAGCCGTCCTGACCGGGCTCTACCGGGGATTCCACCAGCCGTTTACCCCGGTCGACTGTCATTCGCGTGCCAAACCCGACGGCTTCTGGTATCATGAACACAATTACCAAAGGAGGGGCGCGGATGGATTATAACCATATGGGGGACCTCATCAGCAGCGTTCGGAAATCGAAAAACATGACGCAGAAGGAGCTCGCCGACCTGCTGCACGTGACGGACAAGGCGGTGTCCAAATGGGAGCGCGGAATCTCCTGCCCCGACATCGGCACCCTTCCCGCGCTCGCGGACATCCTCGGGATCTCGACCGACGAGCTGCTGCGCTGCCGCGGGCAGGCTCCCGCTGAAAACCGCGGCGCGCCCACGGGGCGGGAGCTCCGCCGGACGGCCCTGTCGGTCCTCCGGGCGGTCGGACTCGCGATGGGCGTCGCCACACTGGTGCTTTCCGTGCTCGGGAAGCTGGACGGCCGGACGGCGGCCACCCTGCTGTCCATCGGCGTCACCTGCATCGGGATCGTGCAGCTGTCGGAGTAATGTTATACAGTTGGTAATATATTCTATCATTTATCCCATAAAAAGGGACGCAGCGGCAAGCCGCTGCGTCTCTTTTTTGGGGATATGAGGAGGTCAAAAGAAATCAGGCGAAGAGGTCGTTGAGCGCCTCGCTCATCGTCGGGTGGGTGAAGACTTGCCTGCCGAGCACGGTATAGTCGGCGTCGAGGTCCATCGCGAGCTTGACGATGTTGATCATCTCGTAGCTCTCCTCGCAGAAGAGCATCGCGCCCAGGATCTTGTTGGTGTCCGCGTCGACGACCGCCTTGAGCAGGCCGACGGGGTGCTTCAGCACCTGCGCCTTGGGGATGGCGGCGGCCGGCAGGGTGAGGACCTTCACATTGCGGCCCGCCTCGCGCGCCTCCCTTTCGTTGAGGCCGACGCGGGAGAAGGAGGGGTCGATGAAGACGCTGTAGGGGACGTTTTTACGCCTGGCGGCGTCATAATCGCCGCCCGAAAGCTGCGACCAGACGATCCGGAAATCGTCGAGGGAGACGTAGGTGAACTGCAAGCCGCCCACAACGTCCCCCATCGCCCAGATGTTCGGGGCGGTGGTGCGCAGCTTTTCGTCCACCTTGACCGCGCCGCGCGGAGTCAGCTCGACTCCCGCCTCGGCCGCGTTGAGGCCGTCGGTGTTGGGGCGGCGGCCGGTCGCGACGAGCACCGCGTCCGCCGCGAGCGTCTCTTCCGCGCCCTCCCGCGCGAAGGTCACCTCCGCGTGGTCGCCCGCGTCCGCGACCTTTTTGACCGCCGCGCCGATCTGGAAGGCGACGCCCTTTGCTTCGAGCGCCTTTTTGATTTCGGCGGCGATATCCGCGTCCTCGCGGGGCAGGAACACGGGCGCGCCCTCGAACACCGTGACCTGCGAGCCGAAGCCCGCGTAGATCGAGGCGAACTCGAGCCCGATGTAGCCTCCGCCGATGATCGCCAGCCGGCGGGGGAGCTTTTCAAGGTCCATAAGCCCCTCGCTCAGGTAGACGAACGGGTTCTCCCGGAGTCCCTCGATGGGCGGGACGACGGGGGTGGAGCCGGTGTTGATGAAGATCTGCTTCCCCTCGAGGACGAGCGTCTCCCCCCGGTCGGACACGACCCGCACCTGCGTCGGCGAAAGGAAGCTGCCCATGCCGTTGAAGACGGTGACGTTGGGGTTGCCGTCGAGCTTATCAAAGTTCTTTTTGCGCAGCATGGCGGTCAGGCGGCGTTTCTCCTCGATGGCGGCGGCGTAGAACGCCTGCTTCTTCTCAAAGTCCGCGTTTCGGTGCCCGTGGGAGATGCCCGAACTGCGCACCAGCGATTTGGAGGGGATGCACCCCACGTTGATGCAGGTGCCCCCATACATCCTGTCGGATTTTTCGATCATTGCGACGGTTTTTCCGCTCGCGCCGAGTTTGCCCGCGAGGGTTTTGCCCCCCTTGCCGAAACCGATTACGATTGCGTCATACTGCTTCACAAAAATGCCTTCTTTCTCAGCTCGTGTGTGGTCCGAATATCTTCCGGTCGATGTCCGCGATGGTGATCTCCCCCAGCCTGCGGCGGCAGAGCTCGTCGAGGTCGGAATAGATGTCGTCCATGATGTCCCCCATGCCGGAGGCCACCAGGCAGGCCTTCTCCCGGTCGCCCGGCTTCCAGCAGGCGGATACCAGCCGGACGTCGACCGCCTCGTCGATGCGGCGGAGGGTGACCTCCGCGGGAGCCTTGATGAAATGGTATCCCCCGTCGACCCCCTCCTTGGTGGCGACGAGGCCCGCCTTCTTCAGCTTGGCCATCACCTTGCGCACCCGCGCCGGGTTGGTGCAGATGTTTTCGGCGAGCGCCTCGCTCGAGACGGTTTCCCCCTTGTGGTTGAGATAGACCAGCGCGTGCACCGCGATGGCGAATTCACTTGTCATCTGTGTTTCCTCCTTATTGCATCCACTAACTGTAATTGTACATCATACAGTTAGCGGAATCAAGAGGCAATCTGCCGCAGCCGCCGCAGAAGCCCTCCCAGCAGGACGAGATGCACCGCCAGAAGCGCGCCGTGCAAAAGCACGGTCCTTCCGGGGGCGAGCGCGCAGGCCAGCCCGCTCTGCTGGCGGGCGAGGACGGCAAGCTGGGAGGCGCCGTAGGCTGCGGAGACGGCCATGCAGAGAAGGGGCGGCGCGCGGTTGCCGCCCAGCTTCACCAGCGCGCCCGCGGCGAGCAGGACCGCGAGGGCCGCCGCCACGCCCGCGAAGGAGAGCAGGGTGCTCAGGACGAAGTGGGTCATGCGTCCGCCTCCTCCGAAAGCGTCCGCAGGCCGTCGTCGACCATCCGGCGGAACTCCTCCGCCGTGCGCCCGCCGTAGAGCGATCCGCCAACGACGTTGCCCGCGCTGTCGAGCAGGAAGCTCTCGGGCACGGTGCCGAGGTCCTTCAGCTTGATCGCGATCAGGTCGTCGGAGGGCAGCAGCTGCAAAAACTCCGCGCCCGTCATCTCCTGGATCTGCCGGATGATCTCGACCTCTCCTTCGCTGATCGAGCCGTCCTCCGCCTGCGCGCTCGCGGCGATCCCGATAATGTTCAGGTCCGCGCGGTCATATTCCGTGTAGAGCTGCTGGAGCGCGGCCATATCCGCCACGCAGGAGTCGCAGAAGGTGCTCCACACGCTCACGAGCGTGAGACGGCTGCCCGCCAGCACCTCCTCGGTGACGACGTTGCCGTCGAGGTCCTTCGCCGCCCAGTGGGTGAAGTCGGTGGCCAGGCTCTCCCCCGACATCTTGAGCGGGTAGGGCAGGTCGGCGCGGCAGCCGGGGATCGCCTTCACCGGCAGCTCCCCGCCCGGCGGCTGGAGCGCGGGGTCCTCGGAGGAGGTCTCCCGCGGCGCGGATGCCACCTCGGCCTGTTCCGCGCTCCGCACGGGACCGGACGGCTCCGGGAGGACGGGAGCCTCCGGAGCGGGAGCCGCGCAGGCGGCGAGCAGCGCGGCCATCGCCGCCGCGCCGAGCAGGGTCATCAGTGGGTTCTTCACATCCGTTCCTCCTTATATGATACAGCTTGCCGCCCGGCCCTGAAAAAAGAGCGCCAGCAGGAGCAGAAGCGCCGCCGCGGCCAGCAGGATTTGCAGCCGTTCGCCCCGGGTCATTCGCCGGTCACCGTGCCGTACGGCCAATCCACGATGCCCCCGAAGTCATAGACGTTGGTATAGCCGAGCGCGACCAGCTTTTCGGCAGCCTGCCGGCTGCGCACCCCCGTGCGGCAGTGGACGAGAATCTCCGCATCGAGGTCGGGCAGCAGCACGGGCTGCTCGTCTCCGATCGACTCGTTCGGGACGTTGATCGAGCCTTCGATCCGCTCCGCCGCGTGCTCCCCCGGCGTGCGGACGTCGACGATGACCGCATCGGAATTGGCGTCGAGCCGCTCCTTGGCCTCCTCAGCGGTGATCTTGTGGTATTCCGCCGCCGGGGCCGCGCCGTCCGCGCTCTCCCCGGCGTCCGTTGCGGAGGCCGGTGCCTGCGGGGCGGACGGGACCTCCCCGCTCTCCCGCGCGCACGCCGTGAGCGCCGCCGCCATGAGTGCCGCGCCCAGCAGGGCCATGATGTGCTTCGCCTTCATGAGGTTCCTCCGTTCCTAACTGTAAATTTTGTTGTGTCAGTTTATACTGTAATTATATCTGTTACAGATAGTCTTGTCAACCCCCCGCGGAAAAAATATTTTCCCGGAAACGCGGACCGGGCGCGGGCGGTCAACGGCCGCCCACGCCCGGGGAGCGTCATTCAAGAATCTTCATGAGCGCGGCGATCTCCCCCAGCCTCTGCGGGATGGCGATCCCCTGCGGGCAGTGGGAGACGCACCTGCCGCAGCCGACGCAGCGGCCGGCGCGCCGCTCCTCCGGCAGCGCGTCGTAAATCGCGCGGATCGCCTTCGCGTTCTCCCGCAGCGCCCTGCCGTCCGAAGGGTCGAGCCCGACCTCGGCGGCGCAGCGGTTGTAGGCTGCGAAGACGCCGGGGATGTCGACGCCCGACGGGCAGTCCATGCAGTAGCGGCAGCCGGTGCAGGGGATGGTTCCGAGGGCGAAGTAGGCCCGCCGCGCCCGGTCGAGCGTCTCCCGCTCGGAGTCGGAGAGGGGCTCGAAGGGGGACATCGTTTCGACGTTGTCCCGCACCTGCTCAAGGGTGGACATGCCGCTCAGGACGGTCAGCACGTTGGGCAACGACGCGGCGAAGCGGATGGCCCACGACGCGGTGCTCGCGCCGGGGCGCGCCGCGCGGAGGATCTCCACCGCCTCCGGGCAGAGGGAGACGAGGTTGCCTCCCCGCACCGGCTCCATAACGATGCAGGGCAGGCCGTTTTCCTCGAGGATGCGGTACTGCCGCGCGGCGTCGAGCAGCTCCCAGTCGAGGTAGTTGAGCTGGATCTGCACGAAGTCCCATCCGCCGCGCGCGATGAGCTCCCGCAAAACCTCCGGCGTCCCGTGGAAGGAGAATCCGAGGCGGCGGATGGCCCCCGCCGCCTTCTGCGCCCGCAGGTGGTCGAGCAGGCCGGTCTTCTCGTAGACGTCGGTAAATTCCTCAACCGATTTCCCCACCGAATGGCAGAGATAGAAGTCAAAATAATCGGTGCGGCACCGTTCGAGCTGGTCGGCGAAGATCCGCTTGCCCTCGTCCAGGCTGTGGACGAGCCAGGTCGGCATCTTGCTCGCGAGGTGGTAGCTCTCGCGCGGGTATTCCGCCAGCGCCCGGCCGAGGAACGGCTCGGAATCGCCGTCGTGGTAGCGGTAGGCGGTGTCGAAATAGTTGACCCCGTGGGTATAGGCGCAGTCGATCAGCTCGCGCGCCCTCTCGAAGTCGATCTCCTGCGTGTCGGGGGAAACGCGCGGCAGGCGCATCGCCCCGAAGCCCAGCAGGGAGACTCGGTCGTCCGTTCCGCGGTATGCGCGTGTCTCCATATGGCGGCCCCTTTCCTGAGGTGATTTTTCCCGTAAGCGGCATGAACGGGCGGCCCCGAAAGCCCGCCCGGCATCCCGGAAACAGCTGTCCATGAAAGTATAGCACACCGGGGCCGCGGATACAATCCTTCCCCGCCGCGCGGGCGGAAAGGGGCGCCCCGCATGGGGCGCCCCTTTCCGCAACAATGTTTAATCCGGCTTCCTGCGGATGGAAACGGCTGCCGCTATGGCCGCGGCCGAGAGCCCCAGCAGGGCGAGCGCGAGCGCCGGCGCGGAACCGTCGCCCGTATTGGGCAGCTTCATCAGCGGGACGGGCAGGTCCCTGATGATCGTCGGATCGGCCGGGGCCACGATGTGGATGTCCGGGCCCTCGTCCGAGCCGCCGTCCCCGCCGCCTCCGCCCGGCGACTTCGACAGCACCGCCAGCGCCACGTCGCATTCCGCCGAGCTTCCGTATTTGTCCGTCAGCACGATCCGGTAGACCCCTGCGTCGCTTTTCTGCGCGTTCGGGATCGTGTAGACGTTGCCCGCGTAGTTCTCCCCCTCGAAGAGCACCTCCGACAGGGTGTCCGCGTCGAGCACCTTATACCACGCGAAGCGGTAGGGCAGCACCCCGTCCTTCGCGCTCACCGTCAATTCCGCCGTCTCCCCGACGTAGACGCTCACATCCGCACCCCATACCTCCGGGCCCGGCAGCGTCATCACCTTGAACTGCGTGCTCGCGGACGGGCGCTCCGGCGTCGCCGTATCCACCTCTTCGCTCACGCTCACGATATCCGAGAGGTCCCTGTCCGTCTCCTCCCCGCCGATCTCCCCGGCGGCCAACGCCGTCAGCGAAACCGTCAGGGCAAGCGCCGCGGCCACGAGCAGGGCGACTCCCCTTCCCAGTCCTTTCAATGCGGTCCCTCCCCTCCTCAGTTCTGGATGATCAGCTGCATCTCCGCTCCCGCGGTTCCCACCAGCTCCTGTGTGTCGGCGGTATAGGCGTAGAAGGTCGCCGTCGCCGGATAGGTCCCCTTTGCAAGCGCCCGGTCGAGCTTCGCCTCCTGAATGTGGTAGTTCGGCTCCAGCGCGCCGGAGGTGTACACCTGCTCCCCCGTGTCGTTGAGGGTGATCTCCACCACCATCAGATAGTGGTTGGCGGGGGAGTTCTCGATGCAGAGGTTTCCGGGGGAGCTCCCGTCCGGGAACTCCGGCTGGGTGTTGATCGAGATGTTGAACATCCCCTCCTCAACGATGCGGTTGAGCTCCTCGACGATCTGCTCCTCCGTCTTGCCCTCGAGCTGTCCGAGCTGCGCGTCGGCGGCCCGCGTGAGGCCCGCCGGCTGTTCCTGCGGGCGCAGCAGCAGCCAGGCGATCACGTCGACCAGGATGAGGATGACAACCGGGAAAACCCATTTGACGGCTCCGCCGTTCTTTTTCGTCTTTTCTTCCATAACGCGCTCCTATGTTCTTTTGTCGTGCCTGTACCGGGGAAAACGCCGCGCCGCGCGGCGCTTTCCCCGGCACAGGGGTCCCCTGTGCCGGTATTTTAGTTGTTTGCTTACGATTAGACAGTCGGCATCGCGATCGTATAGGTGACGGTAAATGCATCTTCCGAGGAATTCCCTGCGACCGTTTCATCCTGCGGAGCCGCCACGGCGGTCAGCGTCAGGTCGAGTTCCGTGCCGTTGATATCCGCCGCCTTGGCAACCGTGCCCCAGGAGGGATCGACGCCGCTGGCAGCCGTGGACAGATCGAGGTCCTTGATCTTCATATTGACCGTCTTGCTGGCTTTGGCCGCTTCCTTCGCAACTGTCTCAGTAGCAAGCGTCCACTCGCCGTTCGTCGCTTTCACACTCGAAACCGTGATATCTTTGAAGGAATAGTTGATGAGCTTGTACGCGCTCGGGACCGAGGTGGTGCCATCCTTGGCGACCGCAAAGGTGACCGTCATCGGGACGGTAACGCTCATCTGATAAGTCGGGACCGTCGCGCTCTTGTCAATAACCTTAAACTGGGTGTCGGCCGTACCACCATCGGTACTGACGTCGTTTGTCTTCGAGTCTACCGCCGTGCCGTCGGCATCATAGTTCTGCGCCGCGAACGCGGTCACGCCGAGGGAGAGAATCATTGCCATTGCCAGGATCGTTGCGAATACCTTTTTCATTGTTTTGACCTCCTGTTTAAATTGATTGATGGGGTTACGTGTAAATTTATGTAAAGCCATAACCTCCTTTTCCACAGGCTGCGCGCGGCTTACGACTCCACCGTCAGGAGCACTTCCGCCGCCGCCTGCCCGACTTCCGACTGGTCCTCCGGGTCGTGCGCCGTAAAGATCGCAGTCGCCTTATAGGAACCCTTCGGCAGCGCCTTGGACAGCGTGATATTCTCGATGTACTGCCCCGGCCTGATGCCTCCGGATTGATATACCGATTCGCCCGTATCGTCCAGCACGATCTGCACGGTCATGTTGTAGTGGTTGGCGGAGATGTTGTCGATATAGGCCTGCCCCTCCGCCGTCCCGTTCGGGAAGCTGATCTGGGTGTTGATCGAGATGTTGAACATCCCCTCCTCGACAATGCGGTTGAGCTCCTCGATGATCTGTTCCTCCGTCATCCCCGGGAGGATTCCCGTCGTGGCGTTCGGGTCGAAGAAATCCGCCATACCGCTTCCGCCGCGTCCGAAAAAGAACCACGCCGCCGCGCCGATCAGCACGAGCGCGGCCACGATCCCCACGGCCAGCCCGCGCCTGGATTTTTTCGGCGGGGCCGCCACCGCCGCGCCCTGCTCCGGTATCTCATTCATGGGATATCACCTCTTTCACACGTTTTATTGCAGGATCCCCATTTGGGGCTCCCCGGCGATCGACGCTTTAAAGGTAATCTGGTAGCTGTAGTTCGCGGGCGCGCCGTTTTCGCCCTGCCCGCTGGGCATTTGATTGCTGAGGAAATCAAAGGTGCACTTTTGGTTCCACGGGATCTCCGCGAAATCTTGGAAGACCACAATGACCAGCCCCCTCGATTCCGCACTGCTCGAATCGCCGGTTTTAAATGCAATGGGAGCCGTCTGTGGAGGAACGTCAAGCGGGCGGATCGCCAGATCGTAGTCGGTCCCTTCCCCGATTTTCGGCGCGTCGATCTGCCGCATCGCATCACCACTGTCCGCGGCCAACCGCGTCAACATCGGTTTTACCTGCGTATTGACCGGGAACGCGGAGCGGTTCTCCACATACATCCTGTCCGCGCTCGGCTGTGCGAGCGTGCCGTCCTTCGCCACACAGACGGTGATCGAAAGCGGCACCGTCACGTCGAGGCGGGCGGTTTCCGTCTCAAACGGCACCTCCATGTTCGCAGCCGTCGGGACGTCCAGCCCCATCATGGAGGCCCCTCCGGTCGACAAGCCGGTCAGCGGCGTTTCGCCGATTTTACACTCCTTGATCAGCAGTTTTTTGGTCTGGGCCGCGTTGAGGGCGTTGGCGTTTTTTAGCGTCACCGTCCAGGAGGCGTACCCGTTGGCGGGTATCTTCATCCCGGGAAGCACCGTGGAGGAATTCAGCTCATCGCCGTCCACCTTGAAGTTGAACTTGTACATCGCGTCGTCCGCCGTCCAGAGCTTAAAGTTCTCGTTGATCTCCTGCTCCGTCGCGAACCCGATCGTGGGCGTGTCCATGCCCAGTAAAATCCCCATTCCATCCAAGAGCCCCACGCCGGTGGAGGTGACCGTTTTATCCACGCCGTAGCCGTTATACACCGTGAGGGTTTGCGTGTCGGTGTGCGGGGCCTCCGCCGCCGCGTCGGTCGATTGCGCCGTCAGCGTGCCCGCCTCGTAGAGGGAGAGGAAGAACGGGTCGCTCTTTGCCGTGACGCCGTTCGCGTCGGTCGCGGTCAGATAGTATTCCCCCGCGCGGGTTCCGGCCTCGGGCTGGAAGGTAAAGCTCACAGTCGAGGTGCTTTCGTTGTTCGAGCGCACCACCGCCCGGAAGGACATCTCCTCCGGCATATCGTCGCGGGAGGATGCCTCCATTTCGACTCCGTTTTTATCGTACAGCTTGACATCCGCAGCCGAGCTTGTGGAGACGTCAGCCGTAAAGGTCACCTTGTCCCCCACCCGCACGAACATGTCGTCCGGCGTGGTGGTGAAGTGGAAGGGCAGGCCGAGCTCGAGCGTGTTTTGCTCGGTCGCGGATTTGACCAGTGCGAACTCCTCCGTGATATTGTCGGGAAGGACGAAGCGCGCCGCGTCGTTGGCCACGTCGTTATAGGACGCGGCTCCCTCCGCGAACACGGCCACATCCCTGCCCGCTTCGTAAACGCCATCCGGCGGTGTGGTTCTATCCATGTCGACGGAGACCTTCGCACCGCTTTCAAGCGCGGAATCAACGTTGATGACCTTCGCGGTCTTTCCGTCGGCGCCCGCCGTCAGATAGACCGTCTGGTCCGTCCCGAGCGTGGGCAAGTTCGCGCCGAGCCGGAAGGTGCCGTTCTGCCAGACGCCCGCGCCGTTTGCCGCACGGTTCCCGGTGATCGAACCGCCGTCCATCCGGAAGGTGCCGCTGTTGGCCACCGCGCCGCCGTCGCCGCTGTTGGCGTTATTTTGCAGGCGCGCGCCGTTGTCCGTCGTGAGCAGTCCGTCCGCCGCGACGGTAATCAGAGGCGCTTTCGCCGTTACTCCGCCCGCGACGACCTCCTGTTTTCCGCCCGTGACGGCTTTTGCATGCCCGTCCAACGTGATCCCGTCGAGCGTCAGGCTTCCGGTCACGTTGAAGAGCGCGTTTTGGTTGTCGGCCACGCCAAATCCGGTGAGGCCGGAGATGTTGTCCGGTTGGGCATAGCGCTTGATGAGCACCCCGCCCGCGATGGAGACGCTGCCGCCCTCGCCGCTGTAGCTCGTGCTCGCCGCGCCTGTCGTTTCATCCGTCCCGGCGGTAATCCGCGCGCTGCTCACATTGACGGTGTCCACCACATAGAGGGTGCCGCCTTTCAGGCTTGCGAGCTTGTCAAATGCGGTTTTCAGCGTCCTGACGGCGGCTGCCGGCGTATTGCCGTCTTTGCCGTCGTCGCCGCTTACGCCGTTGATGTAGACCGCGTTCTTCGCCTGCAGTTCGAGGATACTGTTATCTACGTCCTTCCGGCCGAGCGTGTATAGCGCGGCGATCTCGTCCGCGAGGGTGTAGTCCGCGAGCCGTTTGGAGACGTCGGCGTCCACAATTGGATCCGGATACTTGACCACGTTGCGGCCGTTTTCCGCGCCGTCCATGTTGACCAGCAGCGAGTTTGTGGGCGCGAAGTCACCCATTACCTCGATGATCTTCTTGTCTGTTTTGCCCATTATTTTGCCGACCGTCAGATAGATTTCTCCCACGATCGACGGGCCGCCGCTCACAAGGAAGCTGCCGTTTTGATAGACCGCCGCACCCTTGGCCGCCCCGGTGTTGGCGATTGCGCCGCCAGTCATCCGGAAATTCCCGGCATTAAAGACCGCGCCGCCAAAGACGGACTCGCTGATATTGTTGTTGTTTTGGAGCGCCGTGCCCTCCCCAACGATCAGGACGCCGCTCGCCGTGACTCCGATCAGCGGGGATTGCGCCTCCACCGCCGGGGCCGTAGTTTTGGGGCTGCCGGTGTTGAGCGCCGCGCTGTGGCCGTCGATTGTCACGCCCGAGACGACGAATCCCCCGTCGTTCACGGTAAAGAGCATGCCGGTATGGCTCCGCTTCGCCTTTTCGCTGGTAAAACCGGTTGAGGGCGGATTCGTCGGCACGGAGTAGCGCCGGATCACCACCGGCCCGCCGATCGCAACCGTCCCGTCGCCGTCAGTATACTGCCGGTCAGCCAGCGTGACGCTGCCTGTGACAGAGACGTTATCCACGACGTAGATGACGCCACCCTGCTCCGCAAGCAGTTCGTAGGCGCGCTTGAGCGTCTGGACCGCCGTATCGGGAGTCGTGCCGTCACGACCGTCGCTTCCGCCCACGCCGTCGATGTAGACGATGCCCTTTTCCTGCAGTTCGAGGATATTGGCCGCGGGCTGACTCCGGTTGTTGAGCTTATATTGCGCCAGGATATCCGGCGCAAGGGTATACTTTGCCTTTTCTGTGTCGTCGGGCGTTTTCCCAGACGGATACTGCACCACCGCGCGGCCCGCGTAGGCGTCCGCCATATCCACGGAAAGCGCGCTGCCGGAGGTTGTCGTAAGCTCGATGTATTTGCTGGTCGCCGCGTTTCCGCCGCCCGCCAGATAGACGCTGCCTTCAACCGACACAGCCCCGCCGACCAGGAATTTGTCCCCCTGGTAGATCGCGCCGCCCTTTGCGGCCTGTGTGTTCTCGATCGTGCCGCCGTCCATCGTAAGCGTCCCCGAGACGATGTTTACCGCGCCGCCATTGCCGGTCGTCGTGTTGTTCGCGAGCGTCGTGCCCGCGCCCATCGTGACGATTCCGTCGTTCACCTTGATGATCGAGCCGTCCGCGGTGAAGCCCTGATCCGCGTCGTGACGGCCCAGGATCGTAATCCCGCCAAGGGTCAGCGTGCCGCCCGTCACCTCGATCATGTCGCCGCGATAGGGCGCATAGCTGTACTTGCCCGCCACGGCAAAGCCCGAATAGCGCCGCAGGGACTGGTCCGCCCCAAGGCTCCAATTTTCGTCTGCGGAAACCGTGAGCTTCCCGCAGATGTAGATGTTGCCCGGATCGCTTCCCAGCGCCGCTTTCGCCGCCGCGAAGGTCTTATATGCGAGGTCGGGCGTGCTGCCGTCGTTCTGATCGCTGCCCTTCACGCCGTCCACGAAGATGATCTTTTTGAGGACGATATTTTTGGCCTTGTTTCCCGTGCCGCGGTCGAGCACCGCGCCCTCGTAATCGGTCGCAAAGTAGCGCAGGTTTGGGGCCGCGCTCTCGAGCGTACCCTCGGGGATCACCACACTGTCGCCGACCCTGAAGCCGTTTGCGGAAGCCACGGCCGGCGTCGCCAGCTCCACGTTGTACCGGCGGCCCGCCTGCCGGATCGTCCGGGACAGCTTGATCGGGTACGCGTTGCTGCTCAGGTAGACGCCGTCCGCGAGATCCGCGCCGCCGCCCTCAAGGATGAAGTTCGGGGACGCGACATAGACGCCCCTGCCCACGCCGGCCGCGTTCAAAAGGATGTTTCCGGACACTCGCCCGCCTTTGAAGGTGGTGGTGGCGCTCCCAGAACAATAGCAGCCTGCGCCTTGACCAGCGGTATTCCCGGTGATCTCGCCGCCCGTGATCACGGCGGCTCCCCCGATGTTGTAAAGTCCGCCGCCGTTATTTTTCGCTGTATTTCCGCTAATTGTTCCGCCGCTCATCGTAAAGGTGCCGGCCTCAAGATAGACACCTGCTCCGTTAGACGCCGTGTTCCCACTGATCGTCCCGCCGCTCATTGTAAAACTGCCAATATTGAGATAAACGCCATTGCTGTTCGTGTTTTCATCAATCATTCCGCCGCTCATCGTAAAAGTGCCACGATTGATATAGACACCTTCGCTTCCCATGTTTCCACGAATTTTCCCATCGGTCATGATTAATTCGATATAATCACTGGCATAGATGCCGCCGCCCCTGACAGTTCCCGTGTTACCGCTGATCTCCCCACCATTCATCGTGAATCTGCCGTGGCGGGAATAGTCGGCATAGCCATAGATACCGCCGCCATACTGTGATGTGTTCCCGCTGATTTTCCCACCATTCATTGTAAAATTTCCGGAATAGCCGATGCTGACACCGCCTCCATGACCTGCGTTGTTTCCGCTGATCTCCCCGTCATTCATTATAATATTACCGTAGCTTACATAAACTCCACCCTTGTTGCGGCTAATCTTTCCGCCATCCATCTGGAAAAATCCTGAACAACCAACACCGTAGCCGTTATTCCCGTCGACCGTTCCTCCGCTCATTTTAAAGCTGCCGGAACCGGAGACAGAGACACCCGAATAATTTTCGTTAATTGTTCCGCCAGACATCGTAAAACTTCCAGAAGAGACATAGACACCACTAGAGGCACCACTAGAATTCTCGGAAATACGTCCTTCCGAAATCACTGTACCCGTGCTGTCCTTCTCCTCCTCCAGCGTAAAAGCGCCGCTATCCAAATACACCCCATGGCTGGCGTTGCTGGTGATTCCTCCCCCAGACTGGACGACATCCGTCGCGGTGGAAATCTTCAGCCCGTAATAGTTGTTGGAAATCTCGCCGCCGGTCATCGAGAAGTGGGAGCCGCTGCCCGATACGTTGACACCCGCGCTGCCGCTGAAGGTCCCATTGTTTTGGAGCAGTGCGCCGTCCGCGATCGTGAACGTGCCGCCCGACTGGCTGACGAGATAGCTGGTTTCGCTGCCCGCCGCCGCATCGCCGTCAATTGTGATATTTTGCAGCGTCAGCGTGCCGCCCGTCATGCCGACCATGGTACCCGTAAAGCCGCGCATCCGGCGCAAAACGGGCGTGCGGCCGCCAACCATGATCGGACTTCCGCTGTCCGTCGTCATGGCCCAAATCCCGTTATTTTCACTTGTCGTCACGTTCACCGTCCCGCAGACGAGGATATTGGCCTCTCCGCCTTCGGGGATATCGGCAATGGTCTGCAAGAGCTCCTTCGCGTGCGCAAAGGTCTTAGCCGGCTTCTTTGGGCTCCAGCCATAGCCGTCCCCGTCGCTGCCGGTCCCGGAGATATAGACGTTCCACCCCGCCGCGACAATGTTCGACGGGGTCGTCGTGCCGTCCGGATCCGCCATGAGGCGCATCGTCTTTGCCGGCGCGGCCGCCAGTATGAATTGAATGCCCCCCTCGTTCAGATACTGGGCCGCGGGGAGGCCTTGATCTTTGCCGTTTACGACAATTTCCCCAAGATAGTATTCGGAAATCGTTAACTTAATGGCGCTGACCGCGGCAAGTCCTGTTGGCGGCGTGCGCTGGGACAATGCAGCTGTCAGTGTGATTGGGGTTACATTGTGGCTCGCGGTGCCGTCGTCCCATAGCATCACGCCGTCGTTGACGTCAATCTCGCCGCCAATTTCAAATTTTGCAGCATTGACGGAATAAATATTGTTCGACCCGGAATCCTTCGCCGTATTTCCGCGGAGATGCCCGCCGGCCATGGAAAAGTTCGCGCCGGAAGCGATATACACGCCGCCTCCCGTTCCGTATGGGGCCGTATTCCCGCGAATGATTCCTTCTTCCGAAAGCTTGAAGGTCGCACCCGACGACACATAGACACCGCCGCCGCCATAACCGTTGGAGCTGGAGCCTGAGCTGTTCCCGGTGATTGTGCCTCCGGACATATCGAACGCCGCGCCAGAACTGAGCCACACGCCGCCGCCGTAGTTGCGGGTATTTTTAAAGCCGGAGATCGTGCCGCCGTCCATGTCGAATACCGCGTTTGCCGCGCTGAGACGCACACCGCTTGTATAAATCGCATTGGACGATCCGTTGCTGATTTCGCCGCCATGCAACTCGAAGCGCGCGCCGCTCCCGGAAAGGACCACCGCGTTATATGCCTCGTTATTGGTGATCCGCCCACCGTTCATCGTAAACGTGCCGCTCGCGCCAACCACGACGGCCGCCGTACCGCTGGTGCTATTTGTCCTCCCATTCCCCGTGACAAGCGCGCCGTCTCCCATTGTGAGCGACCCGCCCGACACCCGCGCCGCGCTGAGGTAGGCGCCCTGAAGGGTCGTGTTCTCCCCAAGCGTCAGGCTCCCACCCGTCACCCGAAACAGGTCCATTGTGGATTGCAGTCCGGGGGATATGTCCTGGAGGCCGTCCACGACGATGTTGGAGAGCGTCACACTGCCGCCCGATATCTGAACAAGATAGACCGGCTTGAAGTTCTTATTGGTGAACCGACGGATGTCCGCCGTCCAGCCGGATTTGATTGCGTTAACCTCCTTCAGGTCCCAAGTTTCCGCACCCGAACTCACCGTCACCTCGCCGCAGAGGAAGATATGCGGGACAAAGCTTGTATTATCTTTTTGCTCTTGCGCAAGTCCTATGAGCTTCGTTTTCGCCTCGGCAAAGGTCTTGACCGCCTGCGCGGGAGAGCGGCCGGTATTGCCGTCGCCTCCATTTTGGCCATCAAGATATATCCCGATTTCAAGCAGAATCAGGTCATTTCCATAACCGCCGATCGTAAATTTGTCAGTGTAATTTTTGAGGATAAAATGCGCCTCATAGCTTGAAGCGTCTGTAAGCGGGTTGGTGGGAACCACCACGCTGACGCCGGAGGTATGACTCGGTCCTACGGCCACGTCAAACGTCTTGCCGACGCCCGGCACGCCCGACAGATTGATCACATAAGTCGGGTCCGGCAGGCTGATCCGGCCGTTGACCGTTGCAGCCGCGGCATTGAGCGTGAATCCGGGCGAGTTCGCATAGACTGCGCTTTGTTCCGTGGGGTTGAGCGCGGAAACCGTGCCCCCAGACAGATTGAACTCCGCGGAGGTCCCGGACAGCATCACGCCATAGGAAGTTCCACCCGTGACCGTACCGCCATTCATATCGAATGTCCCATTGCTGCATAGCACCGCTTGTTTACCCGAAGCGCCCGAAACCGTCCCGCTTTCCATGATGAAATTTCCACCGCTGGCAATCTCGACGCCGCAGGACGAACCAGAAATGGCTGCATTCGAGAAGGTCATTATCCAATTCGTATAAGCGCCGGTCGCTGAAGAAACCGCCGCCGTTCCGGAGATCGTCGTAACGCCAGAATTCTTTATTCCAAATGAAAATTTGTCGATGCTCCCGGCAGACATATTAAATGTCGCGGCACCTTTTACGCTCACGCCGGTTCCCTTTTCGGACGTTCCGACGATCTCCCCGCCGGTCATCGACGCTGTCCCATCTGACAAAGTTACCGCGGTATCCGTACCAGTATAGTCAAGCTTTGTCCCGGAGGTAATCTTCAGCAAGGCGGCGTCTACGCTTGTCTGAAGAATGGTTTTGTCGCTTTCAAAGGTAATGTCTGCAAGCGTGAGCGCTCCTGTCACGCTGACCATGGAAGATCCGGTGAAGCCGCTGTATTTCACTACCTTGGCCGACGGGAAGTTTGCCGGCGGCAGAGACCATGTCTCTGCCCCGGTGACCGCGACCGTGCTCCCGCAGATATAGATGACTCCGCTGCCCTTTAATTCTGTGAGCAGCAGCTCTTTTGCGCGCGCAAAGGTCGCGACCGGCGTATTTGCCGTCGCACCGTCGTTGTTGTCGTCGCCTGTCCCCGAGAGGTAGATCGCCGTGTAGGTGACGATCGGGTAGGCCTGCATGATCCGTTCGTTGCCCGTTCCGGGCTTGACGCGCAGCGCCCACTGCGGGTCCTTGGCCTCATTGACGCTGCCGTCCAGCGCCAGGTAACTTTCCAGATTGTCCGCCGTGATCGTCTCCGGAGCGGAAGCCGCGTCAAACGCGCTGGTAAACGGATCGACGTTTGGGGCGAATTTGATCGGATAGGGAGCGGCAGGCGCCTGTGTAAAGATGATTCCGGGGGCGGTCGGGCGCTGCTCGAAATAGACCGGTCCGCCCATCGTGAGCCCGGCGCCGGCGGTCAGCGTGCCGTCCGCGAGCGTCACGACGGAATCCGCAGCGGAGCCGCCGCTCTCTGTCGTGTTGGACAGCGTCAGATTTGTAAGCGACAGATTGACTCCCTTGTCAATGTAAAAGTACGGGCCGGAAAGATACTTGTTCCAGCGTTTAATCGTCGCATTTTTTCCGTCGAAGGTGTAGGTCGAAGCATCGCCTTCCTCTTCCTTATGATAGGTATCGCTGCACATGCTCATGCAGACAATCGTTCCGTTCGGCTGGACAAGCCACAGCGCCTGTTCCAGCGTCTTTACCGACGCCAGCGCACTGTTCCCGGCCGCGTCGTCGTTTCCTCCGGGGATTGTTTGATCCACGTCCTGGAACGCCGGGTCGGGGTTCCAGTAAACGGTCTCAAGGCTGCTCTCTGCCGCAGTCGCCGCCGGGGCGGAAAAGGCCGCCGCGCGCAGCAGGTTTTCGCCGCGGAACGCCCTGACGGTGTACACCCCGTCCGCGCTCGCGGGCACGGCGGTGCTCGCCTCCGTCACCTCCGACGGGGCGTTTTCTTCGTGGCCGTTTTCTTCGCCGCTCTTG
>NZ_DBMDHH010000106.1:0-1943 GCF_057433415.1 Anaerotruncus sp.
ATATTCCGCCCGGGGGACGGAGGGCCTGTCGGTAGTCGACCGACAGCGAGTTCCTTTCTTGCTTGCCCAAGAAAGGAACCAAAGAAGGGCACGAGGGGCTTCGCCCCCTTGACCCCCGCGCCGCCTCCGGTCGGCCTGCGGCCAAAGTCGGCGGCGCCCTGTCACGGATGAGCGAACAAGCCTACAGCATCCCGCCCGCCGCCGCGCTGCGGGCGCAATGCCTCTGCCCGAGAGTCTCCGGAGCAGTACCGAAAGTGCATTCGGGGAGGCACGACCGCTTTTGCGTGGCGCGCAGCACCCACGGGGAGGCGGAAAACTGCGCGGCTACGCCGCGCACGCGCGCAGGGCGCGCGAACGCCCGGGACGGGCGTCGTTTTGCCGTGCGTCCACGGCGAGCTTTCCGATAACCGGATTGTTGGGCGCAGTGGCACCGGCCTTCTACCCGCGGCTGGCTGAACGTGAGCGGTGGGGGGATTCTCAAGGGGGGCGAGCTTTGCGACCTGCTTCCTTACAAAAGATTCCGCCGTAGGCGGCTCAAAGCGGGTTCCAAAGGGCCGGCGAGGCCCTTTGAGCGGCCGTCGCGCGTAGCGCGCTCCGGGCGTAGCCCGGGCAGGCCGCTTGAAGCCCCCCTTGAGCGCCCTTCTTCCGCCGACTTCTTGGGCGTGCAAGAAGTCGGCCCGCCCGCCGGGGCGGGTTCCGGCAATCTCCGCCGCCGCAGGCGGCACATCTGGAGCGCCCCGAAGGGGCGCGAAAAATCCCCGCCGGGGCAGGTCCCGGCACCCCCCCGCCGCCCGCCGGGCGGCAAAATCAGAAGCCGATTCACCGCAAACGGCGGTTGCAATCATAGATCAGAGTGAACAGAAAAGAAAGAAGGGACTTACCATGCGGAAATGGACACGTGCGCTCGCGCTGCTGCTTGCGGCGGTGCTGGCGCTTTCGCTGGGCGCCTGCGGGAAAAAAGCGGATGAAAAGGTGCTCAACGTCTTCACCTGGGCGACCTACTTCCCCGACGATATCCTCGCGGAGTTTACCGAGCAGACGGGCATCAAGGTGAATTACAGCACCTTTGAGTCGAACGAGGAGATGCTTATGAAGCTCGAATCGGGCGGCGAATACGACATCGTGCTCGCGAGCGATTACATCATCGATATCGCGCGGGGACAGGGCCTGCTGATGGAGCTCGATAAATCCAAAATCCCCAACTTCAAAAATATCAACCCGACCTACCAGAACACCTTCTTCGATCCGGACAACCAGTATGTCGTCCCCTATTCGGCGGGCGTGCCGATGATCATTTACAACCCCGCCATGACGGGCGGCGTGGAGATCAAGGGTTACGAAGACCTGTGGAATCCGGCGTTCGCGGACTCGGTCGTCGTGATGGACGACGCGCGCAACATCATCGGCATCACCCTCAAAACGATGGGCAAGAGCTTCAACGAGACCGACCCCGCCGTGCTGGAGCAGGCCAAGGAGAAGCTGATGACCCTGCGCCCGAACATCCGGGCGTTTGACTACAACACCCCCTACAACCTCATGATCTCGGGCGAGACGGCGGTCGGCTACATGTTCACCTCCCAGGTGATCACCGCCCTCAACGCGAATCCCGAGCTCAAGACGGTCTATCCCGCCGAGGGCGTCGGATTCGGCATCGACGCGGTCTTTATCCCCGCCAAGGCCCCCCACGCCGACAATGCGCACGCCTTCCTCGATTTCATCCTCGACGGCGAGCGTTCGGCACGCATCACCGAGCAGACCTTCTACGGGAGCTGCAACTCGGCGGCGACCCCCTATATCACCAATCCCCTGCTGGTCATCCCCGACGATGCGATCCGCAGCGGCGAGTCGATCAAGGACGTCGGCGAGGAGGCCACCGCCCTCTTCAACGACATCTGGACGGAATTCAAGCAGAGCTGAGCCCCATAAAAAAGCGGCCGCCCGGA